>JAKZUG010000139.1:0-7222 GCA_047516705.1 Candidatus Poribacteria bacterium
TAGTATCTTATATAACAATGGATTGCCAGGAACGCAACCTCTTTACTTGCCTTCCGAAAGCAATCCATATTTTCAAAAAGGATATATGAAGAAAATGACAAAAAACAAAGTTTTTTTCAAGAAAGTTATCGGTGTATTGAGCCTTCTCGTTTTTTCCTTTAGTTTCGTGGCCCCTTTGCTCATCACAGTAAACATTGTGGAGGCAAACGATAACTCAATAAGTTTGTTTCCCTACACGCGTTACTACACTTGTGGAAACCCTGGGACGAACTCGTACGGTGTCGTTCATACAGAAACTGGCACAGATAAATACAGCTATTACATAGATGCTTATAATCCGAATCCACTCCACTACGATTACGTAGATTCTCCTTTTCCAAATGCTCCGGCGATTCCTCCGCCTGATAATCAGCCTCCTCCAGCAGTGTTGTTTCACATAAGTCATCCTGTCGATACACACTTGTATGAAGAGACAGTTGAATACATTCATCTTGACCGTTATCACTGGCGATGCCGTTAGGCAACATGAAAAAACACCCTGCAGCGTCACATCACCTGATGCTGCAGGGTATATAGGGAGGGCGAAAAATATGTCTTTCTCAAAAAAACACAGGATTGTCATTGGCATCGGAATCGTTGTTCTAACTATAGGAACGTTCATCTTCTTGTATGACAGGACACCACCTGAGCCGGTAGTCATCTATAAAGCGACGGAGCCTGCACCGAGAAAAATACAGAAAAACGTAGACACCTCTACGAATCACGCTCATAGTCATGACACCACTGCACATACTCATACACCGGAAGCATCTCCGAGTGAAGACTCTTATGACTGGGGAGACAATAACGGTTTTGATTCTTTGCGTCCTAAAACGGATCCTTGGAAGCAAATCTATGTCTCTGATGATCCAGCACCTGCCCCCACAGATGATGAGACGGACCCGCCCCCAGACTTGCAATCGACAGAAGACCCAAAGCTGCGTGCCAAGTACCTCTAAGATATACTCCTTAATCAGTTCGGAGATATTCCGGAGGTTCACACAATTGGTGAATACGAACACAACGCTGCACAAGGTATTCCGCCAACACTTGATGAATATATCAACTTCCTTGAAGCACATATGTCTCTCTGGCCAAACGACACAACGCTAAGTACACTAAAAGAAATGCGGAGAGTAAAAGCAGATGGTGTACAAGTTATTTTTAAACGGAGTCCCCAATGAAAAGCATTCTTATTTTCCTAACATGTTTCCTCAGCCTGTCTTTTTTTTATAGTTGCGGAGATACTGAAGACGCAGATGTTCTCGATCCGATCACGGAAACCGACGGATACACTTTTACCGACACCCTTGATGAAACATGGATCCTCGTATCAGACGATTATGTCGCGGAACTTATGGAACTGGAGATCCCCCCAAACTTTGAATCTATAGAAGATCCAAAGTTACGCAAAAAATACCATCACATGCTCATCCTCAAACAGTTCGGCGATATCCCACAGGTTCGCACCGTTATAGAATATGAGTTAAATCAACCTAATCCACATACTGTCACGCTTACACCCCTTGATAAAGAAAGTATCGCTTATCTTGAGAGACAAATCATCTATCTTGAAGCATTAGTATTCCTCTGGCCGTTTGAAGGCACACAGAAAGCATTAGAAGATACGAAAAAATTGAAGCAGCAGTTATCAGTAGATATGGATAAACTCAGAAAGGAAGACCCTGAGTTATACGTTCAAATTGAGCGCGATGGACTTATTGAGACGTTTGGGGATATTCCAGAAGTCCACACTTATACAAAGATTTTGCTAAAAATACTGCTGCAGGAACCTTTAACCGACGAAGAGAGACGTGCCTATTTAAAGGCAAGGAATCATCTTTGGGCAAACGTAAAACAATAGCACAGATGCAACCGGATCACAGTTAACACAGAAAAACGCCTGTAGGTGAGCCTGCAAGCGATCATCGGAAATAAACGGACAGAACGAGATCAATCAACAATGAGACAAAAACCTAATGCCAACGCAACTACTCACCGTAAACGCAATTACAAAAGGGTTTGTAGTTAACCAACCCCCAATAGTTAAAAATATTAGCTTCAGTGTGTACCCGGGCGAAATATTCGCGCTTTTGGGCCCAAGTGGTTGTGGAAAAACCACTACCTTGCGTCTTATCGCGGGTTTTGAGAAGGCAGACGCTGGCACAATCGCTATGGAGAAACGGATCCTCGCGAACAGTGAGGTCCATCTTCCCCCCGAATCGCGCGGCATAGGGTTCGTGTTTCAAGACTATGCCCTCTTCCCACATAAAAATGTCCTTGAGAACGTTGCCTTCGGTCTCCGAAAAGCATCCAAAAAAGCGAGGCGCGAGAGAGCATTAGACGTACTTCGTCTGGTCGACTTGACGGGACTACAGACGCGTCTACCACACCATCTCTCTGGCGGTGAACAGCAGCGCGTTGCACTCGCACGCGCGATTATCGCACGTCCCAAACTCCTCCTTTTAGACGAACCCTTCTCAAGCCTTGACCCAGGGTTAAGACAGACAACCCGTGAAGAAGTCCGAGCACTCCTGAAAGCCGAAGGCATTGGTGCGGTACTCGTCACACATGCACAAGAGGAAGCCTTCAGTTTTGCTGAACGGTTGGGGGTGATGAAAGACGGATCCCTTGAACAGATTGACACGCCTGAAGCGATGTATCGTTACCCCAAAACGGCTTATGTCGCTTCCTTTATTGGACAGACGAACTTCATTCGCGCACATGTGAAAAACGGAGTTGCCCAAACCCAATTCGGACGCGTAAAGGTGGATGGTGAAGCCGACGGCGACGCGCTTTTGTCTATCCGACCGGAATGTTTAAAGATGATGGCATCCGATGTTTGGGGCAGTGGGGCAAAAAACGGACGGATCGTTGGGCAGGCGTTTAAAGGACACGAGTTCACCCATCGCGTTGAAATAAGCGGACAAGACTACATCGTCCAGACCGATTACAACTGTCCTTTTCAAGTCGGCGATATCGTTATGTTGAAAGCGATATCAGCCGTAGCAGTTACACCCTCAAACGCTGGTGAAGTATAAATATAGTTTCTACACAGATGTCGCCCCGCTGGGGCTGTTCTCTGCTAATACCGAAGCATCATTTGCTATTCTATACAGATGTAGACTTTCAGAGCCATTCAGTTCTTCCGTAATTTCGATTTCCCGATCGAGGTCTCTTCCGAGTCGCGACTCTTGCTGATTGCCGACTGCTGACAACTGATGGCTGATTACAGCATTTCTCGGATCTCATTAATCCCTTGAATCATCCGTGTGAACGCCGCAACCAACTTATCAACTTCTGCATGTACAGCGGCATCTTCTCCCTGTGCTATGGCATCTAAGACCCCAGGGAAAACAACCGCTGCATAACCCGTATTAAGCCCCGGTGCATAGATAAGATGCTTAAACCACGGACGCAGTGGTAAACCTGCCTCACTCGTCAATTCCCGTTCCAGCTGATACAACCGCTGGTTTATTTCCGCAATCCGAGACAGATCGTCGGAAGCAAGATAACGCACAAGCCCTTGGTTCAGCAAACCTGCCACTTGTTGCCATTCCGTGAGTAGATTGTCTAACGCCTTAACTCCCTTAGCAATTTTGTTTTCTGAACCGGAATTTTGCAACAGTTTCAGCGGTGTCATCAGGTCCGTCGCGTAAGTCTCATAGTCAAAGGGCAAAATATCAGCGTTGGCAAGTTGTAGAGCAAGGGCCCCCCAGATCCGCGACATCGCCGCTTGATACTGAAATGTCGGATCACCGAAATGTTCCATCCAGTAAAAATTATCTTGCATAGCATGGTAGACCCCGTAAGCACCACTGAATCCCATACTGACTGCCGGGATACCCGCATGCCCAATAAATGGCGAATGATCCGAACCGCTTCCGAGATTACCGACCTGCGGTATCTCCTTGTCCTGTGCTACTTTCCAACTCTCGTAAACCGGTTTCAGCGTTCCCGGGTCAACGACAGTGCGTGTTACTTCGCGAATCAATTCTCGTAGCGAGGGGATTGCACTCACATAGAAGCGTCCACCGGTCGCAGCAATATCCACATTAAGATACGCAATAGTTTTTTGCTGCAGGGTCGATCTCAAATCCTCAACCCATTCTGTTGAACCGAGAATACCGAATTCTTCAGCATCCCATGCAGCGAAAACGATTGTCCGCTTCGGACGCATGCCTTTCTCGGCGAGTTCACCCAAGCATTGCGCAACCTCTAATAGGGCAGTTGTCCCGCTGCCCGGATCCGCCGCACCGTAAACCCAAGCATCGTGATGGTTCCCTAAGATTACCCACTGGTCTGGATATTCGGTTCCCTCTAACGTCGCAATGACATTGTAAATCGGACGGTTGCTGTGTTCACAACGCACCTTAATGTGAACCTTCGCCGGTCCCGGTCCGATGTGATAAGCAAAAGGCAAGCCACCCTGCCATTCTGAAGGAACATTCGGTCCCGCGAGTGCTTTTAGAAACGGTTTGGCATCTCGATAAGCAAGTGGAACTACAGGAATCTTCGGGAGATCTGTGGCTTCAGCAATCGAGAGTCTATCGGCATCTTTAGTCGATGCCCAGCCGGGTGTTAGTGGATCACTGGCGTGCTGAAAGATATATTTCACTGTTCCACGCTGTATTGCATCCTCCGAACGCCACGGACCTCGAGGGTAGACATCCCCACGCATATATCCATCATCAGCAGGATCTGAATACAAGATTAACCCAGCAGCCCCATTATCGCCTGCAACTTTCGCCTTCACACCGCGGTAGCTTCCACCATATCGGGCAATACAGATTTTCCCTTCCACCGAAATACCGCGTTCCGTAAGAATTTGGTAATCTTCAGGTAACCCTCTATTGACGTAGATAAGTTCCGCCGTTACATCTCCATCCGGCGAATAGGCGTTGTATCCGGGCACAATCTCCGTTTCATAAGAATCTTTATCCCACTCCCAACTCGCTTCTTTGCCAACGGCGAGATGTTGACCAGGTGAAACAAGTTCTACATGCACCTCAAGCGGATGCGGAAGATAGACATGATATTCATACACTTGAACCTGCAAACCGTAACTTTCAAATTCCGTGCGTAGGTATTCCGCCACCTTGCGGCTATTCTCGGTCCCGGCAAGGTGTGGCTCTTCAGTTAGGTGCCGTAATCGATGCTTGCACCTTTCCGCCGAAACGAGTTCTTTAAAGTCAGCCTCATATCGCTTTTGCCTAACAGCACTTTCTGCTGTGAATCCGCGCAGACCAAAGCTATCACGAGGAAAAAAAGTGAATACTATAAACACGCAGATTAAATAACAATACAGCCTTGAAGTCCGTATCGCCAAACATGATATATCTTTTAACATTTTAATGATCATCACCTCTTTTGTTTTACCAAATAATAACACATTCCACACTCGTTTTCACTATTTTTTCGATTTCTATTCATTGCCCGATTATAGCGATAACCAAAATTTGTCATTGTGGAGAATTAAATGTCTCTTAAAATTGGCAATTATTTGCTTCATTTGTTAAAATAGTTTGTGGTATGAAATATCGTCCGTAAGGAAGGTTTAAATGGATGCAAAGATTTTAATTGTTGAAGATGAACGTGATATTGCGGATTTACTACAATATAATCTACAAGAAGCAGGTTTTGAAGCAGATTACGTCCGGAACGGCGCAGATGCACTGCATCGGGCTGTAGAAAAAACACCGGATCTTATCTTACTCGATTTAATGCTTCCAGAAGTAGATGGAATGATCGTCTGTCGCTTACTAAAGAATGACCCAAGGACTAAAAATATTCCTATCGTGATGGTAACCGCGAAAACTGAAGAAAAAGATCGGGTCGCTGGATTAGAACTCGGCGCGGATGATTATATCACAAAGCCTTTTAGTCCAAGGGAAGTGGTACTACGGGTGTCTGCTGTACTGCGCCGTATCCAAGTCGGCAAACAGACAGAAAACACCAAACGAATCGAAACACATGGGATCACGATCGATCTCGACAAACATCAAGTGCTAACCGAGAACGGTCCAATCGACCTGACCGCTACCGAATTTAAACTCATTACGTTATTCGCACAGTCACCCGGACGCGTCTTCACGCGCGATATTCTCATGGACGTGATATGGGGACAGGACTATTACGGCGTCGACCGGACGGTGGATACGCATGTTAGCCGCCTTCGACGCAAACTCGGCGAATTCGGCAATCATATTGAAACGGTGCATGGGGTCGGCTATCGGTTTAAGGAAAGCAGTTAAACACTGAAATCCAAACTCGATTTGGGGATACTTTTTGGTTATGGTGTCAACTACCTCTGACTGAAGTCAGGGGTTTGTAGAATATCTTGAGCTAACGCGGGGCCCTACGAGGGTAAGCGGTTGACTACAGTCATGTATCGCGGTATCTCGGCGTGGCAGCCAACACAATGGTAGTCAAAAGGTATATTCTATTGGTAGGGACATACTGAAGGATGCTCCCGAAGTCTCTACCCGCTTGGATACCGTGATCTGGATGCGGAAATACATACCGCGAAAGCGGGTTTTACCTGTTTTTTCAAAGGCACCGTGTCAAGTCAAGTAAGTAGAAAGTGTGAGCGCTACCCAACGAAGCAGCACATCGGAGAGGATCGCCTACATGTTCGTGGTGAAAAAACGGCATGTCCCCTTCTTGGAGAATAACAAACTATAGGAGCGGGTGTTCCTCCCCGAATGAATTCGGGGGTTTCCAACCCGAAGAACTTGATGAAAAAATGGATCGTTCTATTTGGACTGTTGATTGCCCATTCTGTCTACGCGCAGAATAATGTTGCACAAAACGCATATCTAATTTTTGAAAATAATTGTCTCGGTTGCCATGGTGAATCCGGCACATTCAAAGAGACACTCTATATTGAATACAACAACTTGATTGAAATAGGTAGTGTTATACCAAATAACCCTGACGGATCAGAGTTATACAAACGTTTACTCGGACCGACAGATAACGGACCGCGAATGCCAAGTGGACAACCGCCACTTTCGGATGAGGCTATAGCAAGGATCCGCCAATGGATAGAGATGGGCGCGCCAGATTGGGCAGTTACCATCGGGGATCGCGCATTCATCACGCAAGGCACAATGATGGATACCATCAAAACACATCTTGACACGCTTAACGCATTTGACCGTAGTTATGCGCGCTATTTTTC
>JAKZUG010000140.1:0-4682 GCA_047516705.1 Candidatus Poribacteria bacterium
ATCCAGAGACGTGGATACCCTATCAGTTGGCACAACCGGCAGAGGTGAACGTCTCCATCCACGCTATGAACGGCACTTTGGTCCGGACGATACCATTAGGCAAAATCCCTGCTGGTATCTATCAGAGTAAGTCCCGCGCTGCCTATTGGGATGGCAAAAATGCGCAGGGTGAGCGAGTTGCAAGTGGCGTCTATTTCTATACGCTCAAAGCAGGACAGTTCACTGCCACGCGGAAGATGTTGATCCGGAAATAAGCCTCTTTATGTAAATGTGTTTTCATTTTTCCAACAGAGTGGTGGTTTCTTTCAGGAAATCACCACTTACTGAAACCGGAACCCAACAGTAAGCATTTTCTGCGTTTTACGGAATCAATTTCCGCAACGTCTGAATCAGCGTGCTTTCTGAGAACCATTTGCCCGCTATACGCCACACACTGCTCGAAAATGTCGGGTACACGTGAATCATCCCACTCAACTTCCGCAACGGAATTCCCGATTGCATCGCCAGAACATATTCATGCACAACCTCTCCCGCATTTGCCCCGACGAGGTGAACCCCCAATATCTTTCCAGCCCATCGACTCGCAATAACTTTACTAAAGCCGTGTGTCTCGCCTTCCGCAACGGCTCTGTCAACGTCCGCTTGGTCGAGTGTGAACACATCAACGTCTCCGTATCTTTCACGTGCTTCTGCCTCGGTCAGACCACAGCGTGCCACCTCTGGATCACAGAAGGTTGTCCACGGCACGACGGCATAATTGATCGTTTTGGAGAGTGGAAAGAAGATATTTCGGAGGAGCAGCTGCGCTTGGAAAGCGGCGACGTGTGTGAACAGGTAATGCCCGATCACATCGCCTGCGGCGTAGATATTTTTGATGCTTGTCTGAAGCTTGTTGTCTACCTCAATCCCGCGTTTGCTGACTTGCACTCTAATTTTGTCAAGTCCTAAACCTTCAATATTTGGTGCACGCCCCGCGGCAATCAGGATTTTGTCAAATGTCTGTTCTGTCGTCTCGTTTTCACTACTGCTGAATGTTACATGGGTGCCTTCTTGCTGTTGCGTAACCTGTGCGATATTCGTGTTGAGTCGGATCGTAATCCCTTCCTCGCGGAGGTAACGCAGCATCTGTTCAGAGACATCGGTATCTTCTTTGGTGAGGATACGTCCGCTCCGTTGTGCGATTGTCACATCGGCACCGAGACGGTGAAATGCTTGTCCGAGTTCAATACCAATCGGACCTGCACCGACGACGAGCAGCCGTTCCGGGAATTCTTCCAACTCCCAAACGGTTTCACTATCAAGATAATCACAGGATTCCAGCCCCGGTATAGGCGGTGCAACAGGACGAGAACCGGTACTGATCACAAACTTTTTGCTTTTGAGGGTACGCGTCTCTCCGTTTTCGGTATCTTCCACAACGAAGGTATCCGGCGATTCAAAATGCCCGTCTCCGAAGATAACATCGACCCCCATTTCGCGGAACCGCTCCGGGTTGTCGTGTTCTTCTTCTATGGCGTGTTGCGTTCCTCGCACATAATCCATCACGCGTTGCCAATTAGGCGTGGTGTCTTGCACATTGATGCCGTATTTCTCAGCGTTTCTGATGTAATTCGCCACCTTTGCCGCTTTCAAGAGTGCTTTAGAAGGCACGCACCCCGTCCAGAGGCAATCACCACCAATACGATGTTTCTCCACAAGTGCTGTTTTTTTACCTAACTTTGCCCCCGCCACGGCAAGTACGAGTCCGGCACTCCCACCTCCGATAATCGTTAAATCATACATATCCACTGTTTTGCCTCCGTGTTGCACACCCTATCGTTGTTGACGCAGGACTCTGCCGGGCAGCTGTCCCGTCACGTTGCCATCTTTAACAACTGAAACGCCGTTGACAAACACCCAGTTTACACCGACAGGGGATTGCACAGGATCAAACCATGTGGATCTATCTGCAACGGTCTCCGGGTTGAAAACCACAATGTCTGCGGCAAGTCCGCGACTGATTCTGCCGCGGTCGGAAAGTCGGAAACGCTCTGCCGGGAAACCGCTCATCTTGTAAATCGCTTCTTTCAGTGAGACGAGTTGACGTTCACGTACGAACTTGCCGAGATACTGCACGAAACATCCGTAACTCCGGGGGTGTGGATGTGGAATGTTATAGACACCATCGCTCGCGATCATCATACGCGGGTGAGTTGCCGTCTGATTCAAGATGCGTTCATTTTCTTCGGGCGGTGTCGCCCACGGCATCACAAAGGTCTCAATCGCGGCTTCTTCGCAGATGAGGTCGAAGGCGAATTCCTCGTTAGATTTACCTTCACTTTCGGCGGCTTCGGCGAGCGTCATGCCGATAAACCTACCCGAACGGTTGTAACCTGCTATCTGGCTACCGTCGCGTAATTCTCCGCGTAGGTATGTAATCGATTTTTCTCGAACTTTGGGGTTCTCAAGGTGTGCTAACATATCAGCCGGAGCACCCGTCTGGAATTCCATCGGGAGCATCATTGCGAGATGTGTCATGCCGGCCGGATAGAGATAGGATTCAAACGTCAAATCTATCTGCTCTCTCTCAACCCGTTCAAGTACCTCCGCGGCTTCATCGTCAACCCGTTCATGCGAAATATGCACAGGAATCTCGGCACGTTGTGCAATCTCAATCGTCTCCTCCCACGCCTGTTTTCTACCAAGGATGCGGTACCGGATATGCGCGGCGTAGATCGCGTCGTAGCTTGCCGCTATCTTTGAGAGATGCACCAGTTCGTGCAAATCCGCATTCGCCGAGGGTTGATAATCCAGTCCTAAGCAGAGACAGCACGCGCCTGCTTCTAACCACTCGCGTGTCGTGCGTTCCATCGCTTTCAGTTCATCGGCGGTTGCTGGACGCGGATCCCATCCCATCGCACCGATGCGGACAGCGCAGTGCGGCACTTGCGGATATAGGTTCGCTGGGATACGTCCATCAAACATACTGAGATACGCGTTGGGTGTCTGCCAGTTGAGCGGCAGTTCGGCATCCCCATAAGCGAATTGCGTGTAGTGCCACAGTTCTTTCGCCTGCTCTGGTGGTAAAGGTGCCCAGCCAAAACCGTCTGGCGCCGCCAAGTGTGTCGTCACGCCTTGACTGACAGCCGCGAACTGGTCGCGCCCACCGAGTAAGGCGATCTCGGAATGTACATGCACATCAACGAACCCGGGACAGACAACCTGTCCCGCTACTGAAATCCGACGCGATGTTTCTGCTGCCCCGAGGTCGCCAATCGCGGCGATCCGGTCGTCCTGAATCCCGATGTCCGCAACAAACGGCTCCCGTTCACCCGTCCCATCAACGATATTTCCGCCTGCAATAATTGTGTCAAATCTCATAAAATTCTCCTCTATTGTTGATTGAGTTTATCAGTAAAAACGGTGTATGTCAACACGAAATTTCGGCAGAATTGATCTCCAAATCACGACCCTTATCCGAGAGTCATTCAATTCTCCCACAAGACCAATATGTGGATCTCTCAGAACCTCGTGTAGGAGCGATCTCCGAATCGCGACTGCTCCGATAAAATTGACAAAAAACCGAAAACTGAATGGCTCTGGCTTATCCCAGAGCCATTCAATTGTCACGAATCACTCTTGTGGGAGGGGTTTGTAACCCCGATTCTTGCGGATAGCAGCGCGCACCTATTCCCGATAATGCACTCAGAAAACCGAAAACTGAATGGCTCTGGCGTTTATCCCGATTTCCTTTGACAAAAAATCCATGGCTTGATACAATAGCGGCAAATGGTTATTAACTTCCAGTTTTCAGCCCTGTAAGGGCGGCATGTTTATAGAAAGCAGCCAAACTAAGCGTCGAAGCCCTGTAAGGGCGGCATGTTTATAGAAAGTGCCCAAACTAAGCGTTGAAGCCTTGTAAGGGCGGCATGTTTATAACTTGTCTAATTTCATTGACGGGTACTCAATTCATTAACCAAGGTCCCCTACCCTATAATAGAAGGAGCCCACATGCATCAAGCCTACACTTTCATCAGAACATTGTCCGCAGGTCTATATTTCGTATTCGGGATAGTCCTACTGTCATTGACGATTGCGTTGAGCGGTTGTAGTGAGGATCCTTCTGGCGGAAGCGGCTTCACGGATGTAGGACGCGGTGAGCCTACTATAGTTGATTCTGCCTTAGCGATTAGTGTCTTTGACGACAGACCGGACGGTATTACGAACACTTTCTCCGCCGAGGTCAACGATCAAGTATTTTTGTGGATCTTATGGGCGAATATCACAGAACAGCATACAGTTGAAGTCTCATGGTACTCACCAGATGACGATCTTGACGATCCACCGTTCTGGGAAGAGAAACAGACCTTCACATCAACAACTGGCGATAAAATTACATGGTTTTACATTGACCTACCCGACATTACAGGTGAGTGGTTCGTTGAAGTCTACTTGGATGGTGACCTCTTTGAGCGGAGCCATGTCTTCTGGGTAGAATAACCACCTGCCGCACCCTGAGGGAGAGAAGTCATGGATAGACTCAGAATCGCACATATCGGCACAGGCAGACGTGGTGCCGGTACCTACCTTCCCCTTATCTCAAAATTGACGGACGACCTTGAGTTAGTTGCTGTTTGCGATCCACGCGAAGAGAACGTTAAAGAACAGGGCGAGAAATACAACGTCCCCGCTTACACGAACAC
>JAKZUG010000141.1:0-6943 GCA_047516705.1 Candidatus Poribacteria bacterium
AATCATCTCGATTGCCGATGTACAATGGGTGTTACACCGCGCGCCAGAAAACAGCACACTGCCAGCAACAGTCAATCGCCACGGCGAACCTGAATCAAGTATACCGTTGAAAATAAATCTGACAAATATCGTCTTTTGTGATATTCTATATATGGTGATGTCGGATTTGCAATTTCGGACGAACCCACCTCACGAAAAAGATTTGATAACTCCAAGATATAGTCTGTTTTCACGGTGATTCTCTTGAAGAGGTTCGTGCCGCTTTTGAAGAATCCGTTGACGATCATTTCCTAACGTGTCAAGAATTCAACCGCTCGCCGCAGAAGCCTGTTTATGGAAAAGAGGCGGTAGCAGGCTAATGGGCAAATTAAAATATTCCTTTTCACAATAAGCATGGGAATAAAGGAGAAAGTCGTGAAACGAATCAACTGGAAATGGTTTTTAGGGGGCATTCTCCTACTCAATACGGTGTGGATAGCGAGTGCCGATGAAGCCGCGCTCAAAAATTCAGACGGCTCATGGAAATGGACGAATCGACTCATCAATGAAACCAGTCCGTATCTGCTCCTCCACGCGCACAATCCCGTAGACTGGTACCCGTGGGGTGATGAAGCATTAGCACTTGCGAAGAAAGAAAACAAACCGATTTTTCTCTCTGTCGGTTATTCCACGTGTTACTGGTGCCACGTGATGGAACGCAAAGTCTTCTCAAACCCTGAAATCGCCGCGGAGATGAACAAAAACTTTATCAATATCAAGATTGACAGGGAAGAACGCCCAGATCTCGATGAAATCTATATGACAGCGACGCAACTGCTGGTTCAACGCGGCGGTTGGCCCAACTCCGTTTTCCTCACTCCTGATTTAAAACCGTTTTACGCTGGCACCTATTTTCCGCCGACAGATATGCCCGGTAGACCCGGGTTCCCAACTATCCTTGATGCCGTGCATGAAGCGTGGGTAACGCGAGAGGCAGAGGTCATCGAATCCGCAAAACAGATTTCAAATGCAATTGAGATGGCAACGAGTAGAGGGTTCACTCCTCTCAGCGGTAAAGAATTTGACAGATCCCTCATTACTGGTGCCGTGGATTACCTTCGGACTAGCTATAGCCATGCTTATGGTGGATTTGGCACTGCCCCGAAATTCCCAAGTCCTGCTAACCTCGAATTCCTGCTAAGTGAATACGAACGAACTTCCGACGACCCCTTATTGAAGATGGTGACACGGACGCTGGATATGATGGCTTACGGCGGGATGTATGATCAGGTCGGCGGTGGGTTTCACCGATATTCTGTTGACGCGAAGTGGCTGATCCCGCACTTTGAGAAGATGCTTTACGACAACGCACAGTTGGCGAAAGTGTATCTTCAAGCCTATCAGTTGACGCAAGAGCCGCGTTACCGACGCGTTGCTGAGGAAATCTTCAGTTTCATTTTTCGAGAAATGACGGCACCGGAAGGTGGCTTCTATTCGGCATTAGACGCTGAAACCGATGCTGAAGAGGGTAAATATTACGTTTGGACTGCCGATGAGATCCGCAAGATCCTCGGTAAAAAGGGTGCGGCGCGTTTCGCTGATGTTTACGGTGTGGACAAAAAGGGCAATTTTGAAGGTAAAAGCGTTCTCTATGTTCCGGAAGGGACAGCAGCAGAGGGTTCTTTGAAAGCCTTGGCAGCCCCGCGAGAAAAACTCTTAGAAGCACGCTTTAAACGCGAATATCCGTTGCTGGACACAAAAGTTATTGTCAACTGGAACGGTTTGATGATAGATGCACTCGCCTACGGCTATCAAGTGCTTGGTGAGGAACGTTATCTCGCCGCTGCATCAAAAGCTGCGCGGTTTATTTTGGATACTATGAGAAAACCCAACCGTGAGTTGTTGCATACCTATACCGATGGTGTTGTCAAGCAAGATGCGTATCTCGATGACTACGCCTTTTTTGTCCGCGGTCTGCTCGGATTGCATCAAGCAACAGGCGAGGAACAGTGGTTGAATTCAGCGAAAACGCTAACTGATAAGATGATTCAACTTTTCTGGGATGATAAAAACGGCGGCTTCTATTACACGAAGGCGGATGCGAAACATCTTATTGTGCGGACCAAGAAACCTTATGATTCCGCCATTCCATCTGGCAACGCTGTTGTTGTTAAAAATCTTTTGGGGTTTGGGGCGGACTATCGGGATTACGCTGAGAAAACGTTGCGCAGTTTTGCAGAGTCTATGGCACAAAATCCCTCATCCTTTATGTATATGCACTTTGCTCTTAACCACTACCTAACGTTGGAAGAAAATAAAGACCCCGCGGCATTATCAATGGTAACCGCAACTGCTAAAGTTAAACAGAAAGATGATAAAGTTTTCAACGTGGAACTTCAACTTAAAATCGCTGCAGGTTGGCATATTAACGCCAATCCTGCGGGTCAAGATAATCTGATTCCGACTACCGTTACAGTGGAGGCAGATGCATCGATAGAGATTGTCGATATAGCATACCCGAAGGGTAGAACGACGCGTTTTGAATTTAGTAACGAGGCTTTGAACGTTTATGAAAAGAGTCTTACGATTCAACTGCGGTTAAAACAGAAACCGAATGTCCGTCGCGAGCAAAATACCCCAATTATACTGCAACTCACCTACCAACCGTGTAATGATACCGAGTGTTTATTGCCAGAAACATTGGACATTTTGTTAGAATTACCGTAGTTTTGGAGGTCGCGATTCGGAGATCGCTCCTACAACCAATCGTTTCCAGCAGAAGTCGCGATTCGGAGATCGCTCCTACCACATAATTCCTTTGACAGATAGTTTCCTCTGTGCTATACTGATATTTGACCACCTATTCTACAACCCCTATCCAAACTTTAGGAGGAGCTTAAAATGAAAGCTGCTATTTCAATTTGCGTCACGCTGTTTTTCGTATCAATGGCGTGCACCATCGTATTTGCGAACGTTGTATCTGATCCTGTCCTCTATCTTGATGCCGCTGATAACCCTGCTCACCCGGATGCTTGGGAAAATCTGGGTACTGAAGGCGGTGAATTGCCCGCTGCAGACAAGGCACCGGAACTCGAAGAAGGCACAATTGAAATCCCTGCGCTCGGTATCAATCAACAGAATACAAAGTATTATACGACCAAGGATTCACTTCAAACCTTTGGTGGTCCGCCAGCCAAAAATCCGCCGTTGTTTTTCGAGGACTGGACTTTGGAATTCCTCTGTAAGCGTAACGGTGATTTCTTTGTTGAGGAGCATCATTTCGCCGGTTTCCAGAACAGTCCAAGAGAAAGCAAACAAGGAATTCGGCTCTGGATAGTCGATGGTCAGAAACTGGACATCTCTGTCCATGCCAAAGGTGGTAAGCAAGGTGTTCAGCCACTTAACCTCACACTTGAAGAAGGCGTGTGGACCTGGATAACAGTCGTCGGCATAAGCGGTAAGTCAATCGTCGCGTATCAAGACGGTAAAGAGGTCAGCAAACAAGCCGGTTTTGAATTTGATAAGGGGTTACCGATCAACGATATTTCAATAGGTGCGAACTCTTATGATGAGCGCCGCCGGACCTTCAATGGGTCATTTGCGATCATCCGAGCTTATGACAAAGCACTCACTGAAGCCGAGATTAACCAAAATATATCGGGAACTTTCGCTGTTGATCCAGCTGAAGCGAGGTTGAATGAAGATTAAAAAATAAGTTAGGTAATTGTTTATGTTAGCAATCAATAGGAGTCGCGAGCACAGCTCGCTCCTACAGAGGAGGTCGCTGATACATTACCGAATTAAACCCTTAAACTTCATACAACCTTGCCTCATCTAACCTTGTTAATACAGGTACCCTACCACCGCACATGGCACCATTCAAAATTGATTGTTAGAGGAAGTAGAGATGTCTAAGCCTGATACTGTTCGCACGCTACTTCAAGACACCCATACTTTGTTTTAGATGATCGTATTATTGACGAGGTTGTCAATGCGAAACTGACGCTTGGTGAGATTATGAACTCGAATTGACAACACCCGAACATTATTTTGGAGGCACCGACTAAAATGGAAAATGAAGAAATTATTGTTTTAGTTTTAACAATCGCTGAATCACGAGTGCTATTCCGTTCCTTACAACGTATCAACATGCGTCCGAATTTTTTGAAATGCATCTAAAATCAGTTGCATATCGTCTGTATCACCTAAGAACATAGAATGTCCGAAACTGCAGACCTCTTCGCTATAGACCCGTTCTGCCTGGGGGCAATTGAGCGTGCTGTAGTCAATTGCATGCTCTCCAAGATACTTGCGGGGCAAGCCAAGTTGATCAAACAACTCTGGATTACCAAAGGGTCCCTCGTTATAGATCGGCTCACCGTGTGCACCGACACCACATGAGACCCCCTCCGCATGGAGTGCCTTCATAAACCGGCCGCGTGATATACCACCGAACTCCTCTGAGACGAATCGGAAATCCCAATAGTAGAAACACCAACGAGTAACGCGTGCATCGCGCGGAATCGGATGAAGTCCGTCTATCGCTTCCATACCTTTGGCAAGATATGCGATGTTTCGTTCGCGCGTCTCTACCTGTTCAGCAAATCGCTCGAGTTGACACAACAGGAGTGTCGCTTGCATGTTCGTCATCCGCATATTCAACTGTGCGAAGCTGCCTGCCTTTTCCGCGAGTGCTTCATCGTTTGTTATTACCATCCCGCCTTCACCACAGGTGAGCGTCTTCCCCATCTGAAAGCTGAATGCACCGAGATGCCCGATTGAACCCGTCCCTTTTCCGCGCCACTGTGAGCCGTGTGCGTGCGCGCAATCCTCAATCACCTTGAGATTGTGTTTTTCGGCAATCTCCATAATCGCGTCCATGTCTGCGGGATAACCGCCGTTATGCACGGGAATGATCGCCCGGGTTCTTGGCGTGATGGCTTTTTCAATTGCGTCAGGAGCAATGTTATATGTGAGCGGATCAATGTCAACAATCACCGGCACGGCGTTGACGCACACAACCGATGTCCCTGTCGCTACAAATGTGAGTGCGGGAACAATAACTTCATCGCCTGCGCTGACCCCTGCTGCCTTTAGCGCGCATTGTAACGCTACAGTGCCGTTTGCGAGTGGGATACCGTATTTTGCATCGTGAAACGCCGCGAATTTTTCACCGACTTCATCTACTTTCTCGCGTCGGTTCCACGCACCACTCCGTAGTACTTCTAAAAGCGCATTTTCTTCAGTTTCATCAAAAATGGGCCAACTTTTACCTAAGCCACCTTTGACGATAGGTTCACCGCCATTAAGTGCTAACTTTGCCATGTCAATGTTCTCCTTCTTTCTCAATGCCTTGATTAGCGATTAATTTCCACAAGTATCAAATTTGGAATCTGTTTGCGGAGTCTGCGAATCGGTGTCATATCCTGAATTGGGTTCTCCTCAATATGTAAATGTGTGAGATTCTTAAAGTTTTCAAGGATACTGATGTCGCGGATTTGATTATTCCCGAGTAAAAGCACCTTAAGTTCTGTCAGTCCAATAAGTGGTGAAAGATTGCTGATTTGATTAGCGTCGAGATTCAACCCACTCAGATGCTTTAGTTCACTGAGAGGCGTTATGTCGCTGATATGACCATTGATGAGTACCAGAGATCTCAGCTGCTTTAATTCGCTGCAAAATTTTATATCTTTGATTTGATAATCACTGAGAAATAAGCCTTCCAAGTGCGTTAGTCTCGCAATTGGCGTAGCGTCACGAATATCATTACCGGTTATCCATAAAATTTCAAGCTGGGTTAATTCAGCGATAGGGGTAATGTCCGTAATTTGATTTCTCACGAGTGACAAACTTGTGAGTTGTGTCATTTCGGCAATCGGCGTGAGGTCTGTAATTTGACAGTTTTGGAGCGACAACTTTGCGAGTTGCGTCATTTCAGTGAAAGGTGTGATATCCACAATTTGGTTGCTTTCAAGTGAGAAACTCGTCAGCTGCGTCAATTTCGTGATTGGCGTAATGTCCCTGATTTGGTTTAGTCCAAACTTTAGATCTGTAAGCTTGGGCAATTTTGTGAGCACCGCAAAGATATGCGTTGCGTCACTCATCTGATGCTGTTGGAGTTCTAAGTGTGTGAGTTGTTTTAACTCTGTGAGAGGTGTAATGTCGCTGAGTTCATTACGACTGAGTTCTAAGTGTATGAGTTGTGTTAACCCTGCGATAGGTATAATGTTATCTATTTTGTTGTTGGAAAGTATTAATGTGTTAAGTTCAGTCAACTTAGTAAGCGGCGCGATGTTACGGATTTGATTGTGCTGAAGTCCTAAGCCTTTGAGTTGTGTTAGGTCCGCAAGCGAAGTGATGTTCGTAATTTCGTTACCATCAAGGAATAAAATCTGTAAATTTTTTGCTTTTTCCAAGCCAGTCAGATTTTTTATGCCTCTATGTATGGCTATCAGGCGTTTTAACTCTCTTAGATCTTTTTCAAAAATAGGTTCGTTTGGGTCTAAACCGAGTTCTTCTCGCACTGCAGCGGCTAAGTTTTTATCAGGTATATCTGTCGGTTTTACAAGTGAACAACTAAGAGAAACGGTGAGAATCAGGAAAAGTAGGTAAAAACGCTTCATAACGTTAGCTTCCTATAAAAACGGATTGTATATGGAGGTCACTTTAAATGGCAATTTGGTTGACGTTAGTTGGATTATAGCATCTTGTGAAGGAAATTGTCAATATCGTCTGAAAGTCAGAGCCATTCAATTTTAAGAAATTATCAGGTTTCGCGTCTTTTTTTGACAATTCGGTGCAGTTAGGAAACCGCACCATAAGTGTCAATTTAGCGGTTTTTGATAGCGTTTTAGCAACTGTAGATATAAACATACCGCCCTTACAGGGCTGCGGTCTTTGGTCGAAAACGCTGCTATAAACATGCCGTCCCTATGGGACTCAAGAGGGTTTTGCGGTATACAAG
>JAKZUG010000142.1:0-7066 GCA_047516705.1 Candidatus Poribacteria bacterium
GGACAACCGATGACTGATAACTGACGACTGATAATTATATTTAGTGGAGGAGTGGTTGTCAAGGAATGGTTTTCGGTTATCAGTTCAACTGACAACTGACAACCGAAAACTGACAACTATTGAAAATTTGGAATTTCTTAAAGATACAAACTTCGATTTTATCAGCAAACACCGTACCGGTTTTATATTTTCAGCGGTGCTCATTGTTATCGGCTTGGTTTTCCTTGGAATCCATCAGGGACCGAACTTCGGAATTGACTTTCGCGGCGGCGTTAAAATCCGAGCCAAGTTCAACAGAGTTGTCACAGAGTCTGAGTTGCAAACCAAACTCGTTGAAATCGGTTACGAGCGTGCCAAGATCCAAATAGATAAAGGCAAAAACGAGGCAACTGTCTCTCTGGGGCATCGCCCTGAATTTCAGCAACAACTCATTAATATCCCTATTATGGCGGATCCAGGGGATGCAACCGCTACAAGTCTTCAGGTGAGTAGGACTGCTGAAAAGGCGCATCTATTGGGAGAAGGCGAAACCGTCCAACTCATTGATGGCAGCTCACAACAACGCAATGAAATTATTGAACGGAAAGACAGTACCGAAGGCAACGCAATTAACTTAACCTTCGCGAACCCTTTTGGAATTGACCTGAGCGAAAACGCCACGATCCAAATCCAGGCGAGTGTCGGCAGAATTCTCACAGATGTGCTCCTTGAAGGAGGAGAGGCACTGGTTGAAGGCGAGGGGCGTTGGCAAGCAGTTGCGGGTGGTGTCAACGTCTCTGAAGTCGGACCGAGTGTCGGACGCGACCTCAAATGGGCTGCTCTCTGGTCTGTGATCTCGTCGATCATCATCTTGTTGCTTTACATCTCTTGGCGGTTTGAGTTCCGGTTCGCTATCGGCGCAATAGCCGCGCTTATCCACGATGTAATGATCACCTTAGGCATCTTTGCTGTCCTTTCAAAAGAGATTAACCTACCGACAGTGGCGGCATTCCTCACGATTATCGGGTATTCGCTTAACGACACAATCGTCGTGTTTGACCGGATTCGAGAAAACTCGCAATCCTTACGCGGGACTGATTACGTTACGGTTCTAAACCGAAGTATCAATCAATCGCTGAGTCGAACTGTTATCACATCTGTGACGACCTTGTTTGTGGTCTTGGTTATCTTTGTCCTCTCCAGTGCCGGTGAGGAAATTAACACGTTCGCTTTAGCACTTATCGTCGGTGTGTTAGTAGGTACCTACTCCTCGGTCTTCATCGCAAGTCCGATTTTGTATCTCTGGAATCGAGGACGGCAACCCGCGTAGTAGCAATCAGCAAAGAAGCGGTCAGCAGTCAGTAAAAGGACATTTGACTTAATCAGAAACCTCTTTACTGATAGCCGATGGTTGATAGCCATTAAGAGAGTCCATTCGCATGAAAGTATTAGTCTTGAGTCCCTACACAACTGGGCAAAAGCAGAAACCCGACAACCCTCTTCGAGGTGAGGATTGTACGCCACCTGAACGTCTTGAGGCGCGAATAAAGGAACTCTGTGGTTACAATGAGGAGGGTTGGTATAGTGAAAGCAGGGACTACAGCGCGCCCGCTGGAGAGATGTTTTCTGGTCCCATGAATACACAATTACGGGCAGGGTTAAAACAAATTCGGGAACACGATCAATACGGTGAGACAACCCTTGATCTATATTTTCCATGGTATTTTTGCCGTGTTGACGGGCAAAAGAGTCCAGTTAACGAGAATGACATTATCGTCCCTTTTGATACCGCCCCACTTCACGAACTTGAGGTTTTAGCGTACGATGAGAGCGGTGTCCCGGAACGGACAGCAGATTTGATTGATAGTTACGACCTCGTCTTTTCGCTATTGAGGCAAGACGATATTCAATCACTGCAACGTGTTTTTGAGGTGGAACGGACAACAACGCTAATTTTCTTGCTGGCACCGAGCCACAAGCATGTGGTTAATGAAAACTTGCCGAATGTCCATGTTGTTGAAACTGGAAGCGATTTGCAGAAAAGCCTTCGCACCACGAACTGGGCTTTAAAGGGAGTCATGTTGAGAAGATTGTGTGAAGCCGCATGTCGTGACGGTTTCCACATCTTTGAGCAAGTCAAACAAGATCCCCAACAGTTAATTGAAATCGCACGCAGACCCGAATCTGAACAAAAATAGTAATCTCTGTGTGGTAAAGAAATGAATCTCCCAACACTCGTTATCAGCGATAATTCACGACGCATTATCGGTGAATCCGCACCGATGCAGGTTGTTTTGCGCCAAGTCGCACAGGTCGCGCCGACGAATGCGACTGTTCTCATTACAGGTGAAACGGGTGTCGGCAAAGATGTCATCGCGCAGGCTATCCACGAAAGTAGCCCGCGTAAAACTCGACCCTTCAAAGCGGTCAACTGCGGTGCGTTTTACCAAGACCTCCTGCAAAGTGAACTCTTCGGTCATGAGAGAGGGGCTTTTACAGGGGCAACAAATCAAAGACGCGGTGTGTTTGAGCAAGCGGACGGCGGAACGCTCTTCCTCGACGAAGTCGCCGAAATGTCGCCTGAAGTGCAGGTGAAATTTCTTCGCGTCTTAGAAACACAAGAATTCACACGGCTCGGTGGAGAAAGAGATATTAAAGTCGATGTCCGAATTATCGCTGCCACAAATGTCAATCTTGCAGCATCGGTAAGGCAGAAAAAGTTTAGACAGGATCTCTACTACCGCCTCAACCTCTTTCGCATCCAGATCCCGCCACTCCGCGACCGTCGTGAGGATATTCCACTTTTCGTCTCAGCGTTCATCCCTGAATTAAGCGCGGAACACGGTAAACCGATTACCGGTATAACGTCGGAGGCACTCAATCATCTCCAAAATGCTGATTGGCGTGGCAACGTTCGTGAACTCAAAAATGCCATAGAAACCGCGATTATCTTAGCCACCACTGAAGAACTGCAACTGAAAGATTTCCCGATAGACCCTGAATCTCAACAGGTTTCCTTGGTGCCTGTACAAACCTCTGGTACGCAACTCGCACCGACACAGATCGTCGATGCAACCACCGGCGAAGCAGATCTACTTGATGAACCCGGTGGGGCTTTGCAGGTTGTTGATACCTTTGGTGGTGCAATCGCAACGGGAAATATAGCCATTTACAAGACGATTCTTGGACTTATTCTCTCGGCGATCCGCCTACTGGAGCCAGCTGCCACAGCCAATAATGAAGTACCGTTCCTAATTCCAGATGAAGATACCAGTTGGATGCAAATTAGCGACACCGATGACGCAGCGGATGTCCTCAAAAAAGCGTTGGAAATTCTTTCGACTATAGCCAAAACGCTTGAGAATCGAGCACAAGAAGGGAGCTTGGCGATGCTTGCAAGCCAAGCTTCAAAAGTACCGATCGCTGCACCCGTGGAACAACGAGGCAGTTCACAGGTGCCGGAGGGGTATCTACCTGCTCTTGATGAAGAAGAGGTTATTGGTAGGGTCGGTATGACGATGGCGGAAATTGAAAGGGCAGCGATCCAAAAGACGCTCGCGGAGGCAGATGGTAATAAAACAGAAGCGGCAAAAATTCTTGACATCGGCGTACGAACCTTACACCGAAAGTTAGACGCTTACAAACAGGAAGCCAATAACAATTCGGATGATAATTTTAATCAGGAATAGCGTTTGAGTATAATGCGGAGGAGTGATAAACGCTATCCTGAAAATAGCACTCTCACATATACGAAGTCGCCTTCGGGCGAGAGGTCGGGACATCATCCGCTGAAGGAGAGGGTGTCAGACTTTTATAAGAAAGTGCCCCTTGATAATCGCACAATCTACCCAGGGCAGGAGGACCCTAAGAATCCCCATAAGTGTCAATTTAAGAAAAATAAGGACCTCGGTCTGCAAGATTGGTAGGCGCGGTTTGCAACCGGGGTCCCCACCCGTTACTGGGAAGGGGTGCCGTGTTCTATCCACAAACTGTGTATACCCTAAAAACCCTCTTTAGTCCGGTAGGGACGGCATCTGTGTAGAAGCGCGTATCACATATTAATAGGACTTACGCAATTTTTCCGTGCAACCCTATGTATTGCGCGCCGCTAAGGCTTTTGCGTAAGTCCTGTTCTTGTTGTTCTACTTCTGTCCGAGAGCCTTCAGAAACTCTTTATCATCCTTTACATCCCAAAATTCAGGTGTCTCAAGGAAATTCGAGTAGTACATATCCCGGTTAGAATTTAGCACATAGTCCTGAGTAGCCTGTAAATGATGTAAAGTCTTTTCTCTGTCCTTCTCAGAAGCCCAAATACTTACCGCAAGAAAGAAGTGGCTACAAGCATCGTAGCGGTTTGTCAAATCAACGGCGATTTGTAGGAAACGTCTTGCCTCGCTATACTTCTTCGACCACAACAGGCAACAACCGACATCGTGAGCAGCCCATGTAAGATCTCTGAGATTTACAGAATGACCGGTATTCCGTTTTTCCATCTCTTCTTCAATAAACGCGCTTGCTTCCATAAGGGCTTGATCGAAACGATCCCAATCTTCCTGTTTACTATACACCAGAAGTCGATTCGTTCTTACAGCCAACCAGAACCTGAAATAATGCTCCCAACCGGGTTCACCGTTGGAACGTTCCAACTTTTCCATCCCAAGAAGCGTTTCATCTAACTGGTCGTAGGCGCGTAAGATTTCTGATCCGATTTGCAGGAAATCGCAACGTGCGTAGCGACTCAATTCAGGGTTCTCTAAGCGTTCAGAGGCTTCCTCATAAAGTTGAAACCACTCATCAATACGACCTTCCTGTTTCCAACATTCAGCGTGCGTTAAACTGCTAACAATCTCCAACATATCCTCATCTGACGAATGATCGCATGCCCAATGATAAAGCCGAACCTGTTCCTCGATAGCTTCCCTGTTCTGCCGAAGCATAGCAAGGTTACCAGCTAATTGCCTGTGCGACCAGAAACGCTCCTTATTGTCTGAAGCAACGTTCAGGTACCTACGGTGCAGAGAGACACTTTTTTCCATCCCGATTTTGCCTATATACTCGTATATCTCATCAGCGAGATGTACCAATTCAGGTGTGATTTCACCCTTAAGCGCAGCTTCAATCTGGTTGTGTGCCTCCTTAAGAATGTCCTCCCCAGATGTAGGGTCAGATTTTGCTTGCTTCATGAATGAATCAAATTTGCCGCGAATACTTTCTAATTGTTTCACAATGTTCTCCTTCAGATTTTCTGATAACTGTCCATCATCAAGAATTTCTTGAACCAAGAGTTCTGGATCTACTTGTAGACGTTTTCGCGCTCGGTGGAGTCGACTCGCAATTGTGTTCACCGGCACTGCCAAGAATTTGCCGATCTCTTTCGTTGACATTTCGTCGAGATAGTAGAGCCTCACGACTGAGCGTTCGCTCTCTGGCAGTTTTTCCAATAGTTTTTTCACAAGAGCATGACAGTGCTGGGTACTCTCTGTCTCCGACTGTTCCAACACGTGATGTGTGTAAGAAGACTTCTCGATTTCTTCCACAGGTGTGTCCTCCAGCGATTGCATCACAAATTTTTGCTCTCGCATCCACTTCTGCTTTCGCATCCAGTCAATGCAAAGCCGATTTGCGATGACATAGAGCCACCCAGCAAATTGATTGGGGTTCTTGAGTGTCGAAAGTTTTTTGTATGCTTGTAGAAAGGCATCTTGCATAATATCTTCAGCATAGTGATAATCGCCGATCTTCTGCCATACAAGGGCGTGAACACTCTTTTGATACTTTTCGACCAAGATGCCAAACGCAGCGTCGTCGCCCGATAAAATTTTGTGAATCAGCTTAACATCGTCTTCTCTTTCCACGAAATTTCCTCCTAATAAACAGATTGAATCGCGTTTGCATCCGCCAAAAGGTTTAATCAAATACCGGGTTTTCTAAAATTAACACAGATGATTCGTTTACAATTTGCACCCTCTATTATTAAAGACGAAATTTTGTCCAGCAAGCTTGCATCATGTTAAAAAAACTGAATTTTTAGCAGCTGTTTTATCGGTGTCCGGTTCCCGACACACGGTAAATCCCAATTGCATAGTGTCTGCAGAGCCATTCAGTTTTCGGTTTTCGTCAATTTTATCGGAGCAGTCGCGATTCGGAGATCGCTCCTACAAGAGGTTCTGGGAAATCCGAATATTGATCCTGTAGGACAACTGAATGACTCTGATAGTGTCTGCGGGTAATGTGGTTGCAAAATCGTAGATATGTTATAATATCAATTGTGATTTTTGTTACCTATAACCTTAGGAAATTTCACATATTTAGTCAATTTTAGGACCACGAAATTCCCTATGATGCTAATACGGACGCGATCCCTAAGAAATTCCCGCTAATTAAAATAGGTGGAGGAACTTTGTGAAAAAACTATCTCTCATAACAAAGAAATTGATTAATTTATTTCACTCCGTTGTTGGTACCGATCTCCGAATCGGTTTTCGTCAGTCAGCATTTCTGCACAGATGCCAACTTCTTATATGTGCTGGTATTCTTGCTCTGATTCCGAACGGATTTGCAGCCGATACTCCGTCTGTTCCCGCATTTCCGGGCGTGGAAGGTTATGGCGCGATGACTCGCGGCGGTAGGGGTGGAAAAGTGATCCTGGTGACGAATCTGAACGATTCTGGCCCAGGCAGCTTGCGCGATGCCTGCGAAACTGAGGGTCCGCGGATCGTGGTGTTCACGGTTTCGGGGACGATCACGCTTGAAAGTAGATTGAGAATCTCCAATCCGTATATCACCATCGCTGGGCAGACAGCCCCCGGAGATGGTATTTGCATTAAGAAATATCCGCTCTCAATTAATGCCAGCGAGGTTATTATCAGGTATATAAGGGTGAGATTGGGAGATGAATCGGATGCTGATGCAGATGCCATATCAGGTAGGTATCACAAGAACATTATCATTGACCATGTGTCGGCAAGGTGGAGTGTTGATGAAACTGTGTCTATTTACCATTGCGAAAACGTAACCATCCAATGGTGTCTGATATCGGAAAGTATGTACAACTCTGGCCACGTCAAAGGTACGCATGGGTTTGGCG
>JAKZUG010000143.1:0-18983 GCA_047516705.1 Candidatus Poribacteria bacterium
CGAGTATCCTTATCACTTCCGGGTGCATTATGCACATGAGAAATCGGTGATCTTGTATAAGTTGCAGAAAGCGAATATCTCGTTTATGCCGATCGAGCAAGAGCCGTTTGATCGTGCGCCGGCGGATTGGGCTCGAAGTGATGACTACTGCAACCGGATCAAGGATCGGCAGGATACCGGGAGTTGGCGACCGCGGCGATGGTATGCATCATGGGGGATTGGGATCTATACGGGGGAAACGTCTGGATATGAGGATGCGATTTGGCACGACATCGAATTCACGTATCAGGCGATTTTGAGAGTGCCGGATGCGGTATCGGCGTGTTTGGAGGCGTTGATCAGTGCGGTGGTGAATCCGCTGGTGACGTTGGCGAAGGATGGGGGCTTGCGTTTTTCGTGTCGGATTGAGGAATATCTGCACCCGAATACACCTGAGGCGAAACAGTATATCTATGAACGCCGGCCGACGCGTTCGGATCCGAAACACCGCGATGTGTACGTTGAGGTGAAAGGCGATATGGATTATAGCGTCTGGGACGCTCGCTATGAGATATTGGTGGGGTCGTTGTTGGAACCGCCGGTAATTTCAAGCGACGTGCTTTTCGGATTGCTCGGCTTTTTTAGGAGTGCGCTTCACAAACCGGTGCTGGGAAGTGGTGTGATGCATAGAGAACCGGATATTCAAGAATTTGAGAGGGAGAAACTTTACAAGCCTCTCCGTATTGAGGATACGGAGATCTCTGTGCCTGAGAAAATGCAGGCTATCCGAGAGGGTAATTTGAGTCCGTTGGCGATCAAACGTCCGGGACCCGTGCTGACGAAGCAAGTGCATTCGGAACCTGAATTTTTCGATATTGCAGATATTCTGGAGACGGATGCGCGTGTGATCGGGATTGAAACGGGGCTTCGGCATCCAGAGAAGAACCGTGAGATCGAACGTGCGTTTTTGGAGAAAGAGCCGTTATTGTTAAGTATGCCGACAATTGAATATTGTAAGAAGGCAGATCAGTATTGGACGGTTGAAGGGTTTTCTGTTGGTGCCATGTGGCAACCGAATCACCTTGAGTATGTGATAAAGGATGTTCCGCTCGATGAGTTGTTGAAGCATCCGTTCGCGCGCGGAAATCTCTGTATCGACTCGAAGCGATATAAAGCTTTATATCTTAAGGGCGGGAACTCAAACCATATTATTTGTCCGAAATGCCCGGTGCATGAAGAGTGTTTGGAGAGCGGATTTCACTCGCAGCGTAAGAAGGTGTCAGGAGCAGATGTATGCATCACGGAATATAAAATCCGGCAAGTGCTGACGGATCCGTTGTGGGATTATTCGGGAGACTATTTTTTCGACGATAGGGATCGGGTCTGTATCGTCAGTGATATGTATGCATCAGATCTGTTTGTGGCGTATGGTCTCTCGGTGAAATGGTTGGAGGAGTGGATTCAGTATTGGGAGTGTTCGGTGTTGGGAGATTTCGCACACGCGATGCTGAATGCGATTCGGATCTACAAACAGGATTTGACAGACAATATTGTAAAACGTATCAGAGCAGTGGTGAAGGCGTTTGAAGGGGCCGAAGAGACGCTTATTGAGCAGATGTGTCAGGTGAATGTCGCAGTAGAGGATGCAGATGCGTGTATAGGGATGTCAATGAAGGACGCGGTTGCTTTTGGAATTCTAAATATAGATACCGTCAAGAACATAGAAAAAATACAAAAGATCCTTTCAAATCCAAACTGGACGTATTTTCATCAATTGAAACGCTTTTTTGAGCATTATAGACGCGATGTGGATGCGCCAATGTGGTATGAAGAAAATCAGTTGCGGTATTGGATCCCGCCAGTCTTGCATCCACGGATCAAAAAACTGGTGATTCTATCGCCTTCACTGTGTGAGGAGCATCTGCGGAAGGTATTTCCAAACGAGCCTTTTGAGATTTATAATTTTGGGACGAAAGAGACACTTGCGGGTAACCGCGTGTATCAGCTGCGGAGCGAGGTGCATTCACCGCATTCGCTCCTGAATTACGATCTGGATTGGGACGCGCTGGGATTATCAAGTATCGGCACTCGGTTTACGATCGGTGCGCACCATGAAATTGAACGTGCATCTGACACGCAACACACGCTAATCTTTCCGGTGGATATGAACGAGGTATTGGAGGATACTCTTAAGATCGGGAATACCAAATCAATGTATTTCTATAAGGATATCCCAAAGCACGCGAAAGTTTTGCGGGCTGAGTTTGAGGGGGCGGATGTGATTTGGGTGTTCGGCACACCGTATTGGCCCCCAAAACTGATCTGGAAATACGCAAAGATTTTATTTGGCGACGAGACAGAACCACTGGATTACAGTGTGTCAATGAATCCTTATGTTTTTAAGGATGAACGGCTTCAAAAGATTTCTGACCAGTATGCACTGCATGCCTTGATAGGAATATTGACGTATTCTGGATTGAAGGATTCAGGCAAGACGATTGTTTTGAATACAGCGTTGCGGGTGCCGGGGATCACAGACGCATTAGAGACAATGTTATTCGATTGGGAGGATTTTGAGATCACTGGGGGTCTGGACAAACTTCCAGAGACGATTGCGAGACGCGAGGCTTTTGAGGCGGAGGCGGCAAAGATTGATGAGACGTGGCTCCCGTATCCAATGATGCAAGTGTTAGGTATAGATCGGAATGAGGCAAACCGGATATTGAGAGAAGAGCACGGGCGTAAGGGATCTGTCACAATACGTGAAGAGATTCTTGCACTAATCAAAGGGGGGAAAACGAAGTTGAAAGACATTGTTGATGCGATTCCTGACCGACACCTTAGTGCTGTGCAAAACGAGGTGAAACGGATGCAGAATGAGGGTATCATCGTCCGAACAAGATGGGGAATCTATAGATTGTCAAAAGATGAGCAGGTCAAATAATGATGTATGTGGCACAACATCGGCAACATCAGGTGGAAAATTTAACGCTTCAGTGGAAGACGTATTTCGCGCACCTGAAGACCCTGTCATGCTTCGGATTCACCTCTGGAAACCCTTTATCATCACTGCCCTCTGTCTGTTGCTGATAGATATTGCGTTGCGTCGAATCGATCTCATACGCCGCTAAAACTGAAATAGAAGGAAAACATGACGATGGAAAGATGTAGATGGCGCATGTATATCATTGATCCTGACAACTGTGACTACCGACTTGAGTCGCATCGTCCAGCGGCATCAATGGGCGCACAACCGCCGCTCGGGGGTGTCACTGCGGTAACACACAAGGAAAAACGACTGGTAACATGGGGCGAACTCAAGATTAAGTAACTCAATTAGGTAGGAGATTAGGAGATAGAATGGCGTTTCAGTTTCAGAATTCAATGGTAGATGAGTACCTCTCGCAAGGTTACTTGATTTTCCGCGGGATTGTTCCGCCGGCGTTGCTTACTGATCTACGTCGCGAAGCAGAGAAAGCACGCGACCTTGCACACAAACTCAACGGACCACAGACGCAACGCATCCAACCGTTATCCAATTACGGTGATGAATTAGACCTAAAGCCTTTTTACGATTACACAGAGCTGCCCGAACTTCGAGATGCCATCGAAAAATTGCTCGGCGACAATTACACCCACGGACACGTTGACATCATGGGACTCCTCGTTGAGCCGCTTGAGCACCCGTGGCACATCGGTTGGCATCGAGACGGTGTTGTGGAGGTCCCACCCGCAGCACGGGATGAAATTGTCAATGCGAAGTTGGCAGAAGTCTGGCACGATCTGCGCCACTTCAATCAGGTCAACTGTGCCATTTATGCAGAATCCTGTACGTGGTTCGTCCCGGGCAGTCATCTTCGCCAGTGGGACATGCCGGGTGAAGCGCAATCTACAGGCGATCCAAGGCTCCGTAAACCTGCTGAAGGACAGTCTAATGTTGAAGCTGAGCGATACTGCTTAGAACACTGTAGGCAGTTCCCCGGAGCAGTGCAGGTACATCTGGGACCGGGAGATTTTATGGTTTATCGCAATCTTGCATGGCACACCGGAAACTATATCATCTACCAACCACGTGCAACAATCCACGATGTCGTTCGATATGAAGGCGAGAAAGATTGGACAGACTGGCAACAGACGAAGTTGGATGCTGTCAAACGGATGAAGGAAAAGCATCCTGAAACACAGCAGTAATCTATAGTAAGATCCGCAATTACTTAAACTTTGTGGGTAGGCAGGGTTACAAACCCCACCAGCGAAGATATGTGGAACTCCGAAGTATCCCTGAAGCCGTGATTTAATATTTTCTGAATTTAAGTCAACAATATGGATTGAACATTCTCAGAACACCGAGGCTACAGGAGGATCGATAATATGGACACGAAACAGACACAAACAAATGAAATTCCGAAGCACCCTTTTCCACAAAAGCGTCCGGATGTAAAGATTGTTGAAAGCGACAGGCGTATCTCCGAGGTAGATTGCCCAGAATTGCAATGGTGGTTCGTCACCCCACAGATGGGTGAACCGCACTTCTGGGCTGAGTACGATGCCAATACACTGGAACTCGACGTAATCGTAGAGATTACGCCTACCACACCAGCAACGATCCGAGGCATCAATTGCGTAGAACTGCGCTTGAGAGAATGGTTAGCACCGAGGGATTGGCCTCCAGGAGCCTGTCCGGACTTGATGTACGCGACGCTTGACGATACCCATACAAGATGGGTTTCTGTTGTTGATACGATAGATGGGGAAACAGTATCCAACACAATAGGCGACGAATGGTTTGAAGATCAGTGGGGTGGTCCGTCAAAACGACGAATCATAGACGATGGTCGGTACCAACTTCAAGCCGATGGCTCTTATAAGATTACCGACGGTCAAGGCTTCGGTGCAGGCACATACAATGTGACAATCGGTGAAAACACTTTTCACTGTCTCCGCGTTTTAGACGTTGACATTTCCAATCCACATGGTGGTGAGCTTGCAGAGGTTTTTGTTGAAAGCGACGGACGCACAGTTTTCTTCAGACGTTATGATGGGCGCTATCTCCGAGGACACGATTTAGTAAGCAAGTATCCGAACAACCGCCGTATTGTCATTAACGATGTTGTCTATGTCCACAGTGATTGCAGCGGATGGGCACACGATCAGTTGACATCTGCATCCTTACACCCAATCTCTTGACCAGTGGAGAATGAAAATGAACGATACTGTTGCCCTATTTGAAATGCCTATTCGGGATCCCTGTCCATTTTGCGAGTTAGCCGCCGGACGGATCGAAAACAGACATATCATCAACGCAACTGGAAAGACGCTTACGATTGTCAACCCACGGCAATTTGAAATAGGGCAATTGCTCGTTATTCCTCGCCGACACGCGCCAACGATATTGGACCTGACAGATGATGAGGCGGTTGAAATTATGTATAAACTCCGAACAGCTGCTGAAGCCTTAACCAAAACATTCAACCCCGATGGTATTACTGTCTATCAAAATAACGGTGTGACGAGCTTACAAGAAGTGCCGCACTTTCACATTCACGTTGTGCCTCGTAGGAAATCAAGTGGTTGGGGAACTGGACCACCACATATCGCGGCACTTCAACCCAAATACCCAGAAATGAAGCAGCAGGTAACCGTATCTTGGGAACGCGCGGTAGAAATCGCCGCTATTGTGAAACCAAACTTTAAAGGATAGTCCATTCAAGTGTTGCATCCACACCGAGTATTTGTGGCAATAATTGCGGTTTCAACTATGGAGCTGCAGCTTGACCGTTTTATAAATTATCAACTGTATACGCATCCAACAACCCTTCGTCCAAATCTATACCAAAGCCGGGCACATCGTTGAGGCTGAAGAATCCATCGTGAGGCACAGGTCGTACGAGGCGATATAGCTCATTTTCAACGCCGTCACGAGAGGTACCAAAGGTCTCTGCCATACACGGCATCGGGAGACATGCTGTGAGATGCAAGCCCCACGGCGTACCCGCTTGATGGAGCCATGTCGAGATGTCGAGTGCAGCGGCTTCACGCGCAATCCGTAGGCATTCCGTAAAGCCACCTGCCCAACTGATATCCGGTTGAATCATATCTGCCGCCTTCCAACGCAGCAATTCACGAAACCCGTATCGCGTGAATTCATGCTCACCAGAGACGATCCATGCTGGTTGGACATCTCGGACGAGTTGTGCCATGCCTGCGTAATCGTCAAGCGGAATAGGTTCCTCAATCCATTTGAGACCTACATCAGAGGCTGCCTCGGCGAAACGGCGTGTGTAGTCTACGTCCCAACGGAGATAGATGTCTGCCATCAGTTCCACCTCCGCTCCGATAGCATCCCGTGCGGCGTATATCATCTCAACGTTTTCTGCGAATCCATCCTCACCCTCGGCGAGTCCGTTGCGGAGCGGTAGCTTGCAGGCAGCGAATCCGTTCTCCGCATAATAACCGACATCGGCACCAGTCGCATAAGCCGGAATTTTAAGGCACGGCGTATCTGTCACGAGGCTATAGACAGGCGCGTCTACAATCTTTCCACATAGATCAACAAGCGCAAGTTCTATGCCGCTCAATGCGTAAATAACCAAGCCACGTCGTCCGTAAATTGAGGTAATATGATACAGATGCTCCCAAATCTCTTCAACATCAAGCGGATCACGTCCGATAACAAAGTGCTGGAGATGTCTCTCAATAATCAGGGCACCAGCAAGTCCACCCCCACCGAGTCCGTATCCTTTTAACCCCTTATCGGTGGTGATTTCTACAATTAATGCGCCGGCTTGCGTTGCGAAGGGGCCGCGCCAGTCGACGTGTCCTGTCTGGGTAGCCGGTTTCTGCCACTGTTCTCCGTTGGCAAACCCTAAGCTCGGCATCGCACGAGGGTTGAGATTGACGTGCCACGTCCTAATTCCGACAACAGTATGCCGAGTTTTTGCACGCCCTTTCCACGTAGACGTGATGTTGTTTTCATTGGAGTGCATAACATAATTCCTTCAAAAGCCTTGTCTTAATTGGTATGAACAGTTGGGGATTCCCCATGGGTCACGATGGTAACGCGAAATAACCGATTCCCGTGAAAAACCCGACGATCATCCATAACCCTACCATCACATATTCGCCAAAAATCAAACCGAACGCGATGGGTCTAATTTTGCGATACGTCGAGGCACCGCCAAACTTCAATGCCATGTATTTAATGAACCACCCAATCAGAATTGACGACCAGAGGTGAAACGGTGGATACGTCGCACCGAGAAGATAGCCTATCGGATGTAGGGACCACCAGACAAAGTTCTGTCGCATCCAGAGCATAAAGCCTGTGAATCCGGCACCAGCAATCATACTATAGACCTCGTCCCACTTCGTCTCAATAGGAAATTGGATAAGACTACTCATCCGTTGGAAATAGTTACGCGGTGCGACAACGAAGGACCAATTTTGTAAAAACAGTGCGCCCTTGTCGTAAATCAGCGTCAACGATGCATAAACAGAGATAAGAATTGCGACAACAATTGCGATCCCCAGAATCGGTACAACGCGTCGGCGTGCGAGTTTCACCTCATCCGCTGCCTTGAAACTGTGCAGGAAGTTTGGCATCATAAACTCGCCCCAATCGCGCAGAAAGGTGCGTTGAAAACTCAGAATCGCAAGGCTCTTATGCCCCATCACGTTGGACCCCAAAGTAATATCAATGTATTCTGAAGGGAAAAAAGGAGCCTGCACGAGCAACAGGCCACCGTTAACTACCATCCAGGTTAACACAATCGATGTAATAAAGATAGAGAGCAGCGTCACGACTGCCACCCACGTTGTTATGCCTGCGACCGCTAAGAACACAACTAAGATGACGAATCCGAAAAGAAATCCGAGCAATGCGATACGATACGACACCGGTTCGTTTGAGTCGTCTATCGGTTGCCTTTCTGAGTTAATAGGACCAGTCCTTGCGTGTCCGAGTCCGAACGTCTTCCGAAAAACCGTTATGATGTGTTCACGTCCTATCCAGAAAACCGCGGGGACAAAGACGAGATAACCGCCCATGACTTGACGACTACAACTAATCCACGGACCGATACTGAGTCCGATCGCATTCATGATGATATATTGGAGTTTGAAAAAGAGGTAAAAGAACCAGAGACTAAACGACACCTCAAGCGTTAGTAAAGAGGCTATCCCGATAACTGAAAAATAGATGACGAACCGCATCGCGGGCCACCATCCGAGTGTATGCCACGGTTTTTCGGTAAAGACGGTGTAGATATTATAAATAAGCGAAATTTCTGGCACCTTTGGAAAATGCGCGTGCAATCCGTTGATCAGGTGCAACACTACCGGCAGTGCCATCCCTGCCCAAAGGAGTCTGCTTTTGAAAAAGGTGTTGAGAAGCGTGCCGTGCGCCGGCTCCGCAGCGAGTTGTATCGGAATCTGAATTAAAGGAAACGAAAACCTTTCACGTTCCACCCACTGCTTTCGGAGGATTGTGGAAAGGCAGATCGTTGTAAAATAGAAGACGAGGACGAAGAGTCCCCAGATAAGCAGCGGCTTGATCCAGAGCATCCACGGCACACTTTCACCCGCAGAAATTCCCTCATAAAAATCTGTTACAGCCCGCGAATCCGTGACAATAAGCCAGTCTGGGATATGCAGATGGAGTGTTTCGGCCCAATCGTTTTCCGCCGTCGCGAAGTAACGCACCGCAACAAGGGACGGCAGTAGAAATTGCAACAACCCCATTGACGGTATGCCCACCGCCACGATCAGCATCATCCAGATAACAGTCAGTTCAAGCGCGGAGAACGCAAAACGTCTACTCTGCATCAACTTACGTAACGGCAGATTGACCAGAAACACCAGAATGAGGATCCCGAAGATCGAACCGACGGGGAGATGGTTGCCCGCAATTTTTGTATTTTGTAGGAAATAGTTGTTGTAGGGTGTGATTGCACACATTGCACCTACCAAAAGTAACCCTACGAGGATAGCAGGAAATCGAATTTTCAGGTTTGACCTACTATTTCCCCCAAAATTGTCCTTAAAAGTGTTGGCAGCCAAGCGTATACGTGTCTCCTATGCTTGATGTCGGTTCAAAACAAACTATGCTCTCAACTTTCGTCTCTCACTGAAGGACGATAGAGACAGGTTTCCGCATCTACAACGCGACCGTCAGGCAATGTATACTGATTCGGTGTGCCTCTCCCCCATGGCTCTTTGAACTCTCGGCTTCGCTCCTTATCTGCTGCCATCTGTTCAGCGACAGATTCCCATGAGAATCCTCCCCTAAGCTGTTCGTGAAGAGATGCCTCTAATTCTCGGTATGCCGCTTGTCCTGCAAGGTTCTCAAATTCATCCGGGTCTGTCTCCAAATCAAAGAGAATGGATTCATCATCAGGAAAGGCAACATATTTATAGCGAGGTGTTCGGAGCATACGCATTGGTCCCGTGGTCTGATTTGCCCAGTATTCGGTGATTGCAGTGTTGCGCCAACTTTCGGTGTCACCCGACATAAGATTCGTTAGATCATCGCCATCCAAACCTTCGGGAATAGGGATACCTGCTCTCGCACACAATGTAGGGAAGAGATCGTTTAATTCGACAGGTGCTGTTATGCGTGCACCGTGTGATTGCTGCAGCTGCCTATCCCATACGATCAACGGCACGCGTGCTGCCGCCTCATAGTAACTGGATTTCCACCACTGCCCGTGTTCACCTGCCATCTCACCGTGATCCGTTGTATAGACAATGATGGTGTTATCTAAAAAGCCGTCGCGTTCCAAAAGTGTGAGCAGGTCTCCGACGGTCTCGTCGAGGAATTCGCAACAAGCGTAGTAAGCCGCTCGCGCTTTTCGAGCTTCTTCCGGTGGGATATCCTTCGTATTGAAATTATCGCGCAATCCTTTGGCGAAAGGATGGGTCTGCTCTAAGTGTCCCGGTGGCAGATTTGGCATATCTATATTATCGGGCCAATACTTATCAAAAAGTCGTTTGGGGGCTGTGAGCGGGAAGTGTGGACGGCTGTAACTTGCGAGCAAGAACCACGGTTGCTCTGAAGGTTGTGACCTTAAGTATTCAAGGGTCTCTGTGTTAATAACGCGTTCCTGCAGAAGGCTGGTCGGGATTTCTGTGATTCCAGCAAATCGCGTTCGTTGTCGTGTGCCAGCTGGGGTCTTCAGCGGATCTGTTTGATGTCCGGCATAGCCGCGTAGATCACCATAAGGACGAGACTCGAAACCGTTGTTCTGTTCTTTCCCACCGAAGTGCATCTTCCCGACAAGCGCGGTTGCGTAGCCGTGTTGTGCAAAATGCGCCGGCATCGTGAGGTGCTCAGGAAACAGGATTGATCCGTTATTCCATGCGGAGCATCGATGTGCATATTGTCCAGTTAACATACACATCCGGGAGGGTGTGCAGAGCGGTACTTGGCAGTACGCTCCCTCAAAATAGGTGCCAGATGCTGCAAATCGGTCAAGATTTGGTGTCTGTACAATGGAATTACCTTCACACCCTATAGCGTGCGGACTATGTTCATCACTCATCAAAAATAGAATATTCGGTTTTTGAGCCATTAGTTAAAACATCTCCTTTTGCTGTTCACCACCGCTTTGATTCGTTAATCAGATACGCTCTTTCTTATTTAGTTTACACGATTTTTCTGGGATATTCAAGCGGATTTTTCAGGTGACCAATACCGGGTGTGTAAATATTTTGGCAGCGGGTCGTCTGAATCAGGATTTGCAGGATTCAAAGATTTTCAGGATGGCAGCACTACAAGACGGGCGAGGGAAGCTCACCCCTACGTTATACCAATTCTGATTGACGGTTTCTCTTAAAGGTGTCTACTGTTTTTTGTTATACTCGGTGCCCCTTCCCAGTAACGGGTGGGGACCCCGATAATTCCTTAAAACTGAATGACTCTGCATGCCGCCCTTACAGGGTTTGACTTTTTGCTCGAGAACGCTGCTATAAACATGCCGTCCCTACGGGACTAAAGAGGGGTTTTGGAATAGGCAAGGTTTGTGGCTAAAAGCCGGCGCGGTTAGAAACCGCGCCTACCCGGTCTGGGACTGAGGCTGTCCTTTTTTCTTAAATTGACGCTTATGGTGCGGTTAGGAATGCAGATTGCATTTGGGCGCGTACGCCGCAAAACCGCACCTACCGAGCCTGGGGAGAACATAGAATTACCGAAATATTTTCTTAATCTTCATGAAACCGCGCCTACCGGACTTGGAATCAAGGCTATTATTTTCTTAAATTGACACTTATGGAGCAGACACAGATAAAACCTGTTCAATGCGACAGTTTTGCTTTGCGTTTTGCGACCCCTATCGCGAGTGCTGGCAATACAGTCTCAGAAATGTCAAGGGAATAGTCAAAAATTGTCCATCCCGAAGCTCCCAAGTTACGCGACAGGTAAATCTGTTCAACCACCGCATCTGGCGTAAGTAGCGAATTAGAAGCAGTCGCGCCGATACCCGGATAAATGGCAACACTTTTAGGCATTCGCGCGAGTTGGTTGACTAACAACTCCGTGAAATAGTCCGTCTCTTCTGTATAGTTCATCGGACACACGAAATCAACATAGCCAGCCTTTGCCCATGCGATCCAATCCTGTCCGATAGAAGTCACACATGCCGGGTAGGCACCAAAGACCGCCGTAGAAATTTTGATGCCAGGGTCAACCGTGCGCAACCGTTTGTGGAGCAAGCGGAGCAAGCGTGTGATCTGTTGTGTGCGCCACTCGGTATACTTCTCGCTATGAGCACCGGTCTTTGGGAGGACAGCGGCGGGCCATTCGTCAATCTGCAGTCGCGTTGCAAGCACGAATCTTTCACGACATCCGTCACAGTAGCACGCGTGGCTTCCCGGATAACGGATATAATCGAGATGGATACCGTCTACATCGTAATTCGTTACGATCTCAAGGATGCTCTCCAATTCCAAGAGCACATTTTTCGGATGGGAAGGGCAGAGCCAATTGAGTGCTTGCCCAGTTGAGGAGACTTGGGTACGTCCCTCCGCCCGGATTTTATCAACGAATTCTTTTGGCGCGCCCTCTAAATTCCACGTGATTTTCCACACATGAACCTCTAAACCGTGCTTGTGTGCTGCTTCAACGCATTGTGCAAGCTGATCGCCGTATTGCGTATAAGTTTTGCTCTGTGGCAAGATTTTACTCGGATAATGTGCTACACCTGCCCACGCCATGTTTGGCAGAATCATGTTGATCCCCGCGGATGCTAATTCCTTGGCAGATCGTTCCCAATCTCCGGGGTAAGCACCAAGTCCAGAGTGGTTCCATACCGCGCGTCCTTCGGTTTCAACGCTTATGTGCGATAGGAAATAGGCTTTTGAAAGTTCCGCGCGACTCGCGCGGGCTATCGTTATCGCCGTATTGTAAGCCCCAGTATCATACTCGGTGCGCGCCCGCTTCATCAAATCTGTCCCAACTTTTAACGCTTGATTCGCTTCGGGGACATCGCTCCGTTGGACAAATTGCTTTAACGCCGCGAAATCTTTGGTGTGTCCAATAGTCGTCATCGCCGCTATAGCCTGTTCAGCAAACGTATGCCGAAATTCTGGAACGAGATGTCCCAAGAGTGCAGCGAGCATCTGCATCTTGCGTTGGATGTCATCTGGAAGGAAAATATGGCTGAAGAAGACCCCTGTCTTCCCTATAGATAGAGCCGGTAAACCAGTAGGTTCTCCCTTTGCATTGTGCCAGTACCCGATAATTTTTGTATCGGGTGTTGTCGGTTCTGCCACTGTAATGTTCCATGATGCTTGCCTGATAGATGCTGGCATATCAGGTATATCGGGCGTGTTCAACTGAATTGAAGCAAAATGTCCAGGTGCCTCTTGTGTTAGCCAATCCGTTTGACGCAAACCGAGGAGCGGTGCCACTGCATCGGGTAAAGTATAGGTTACGAACAGTTTACCGCCACTTGCTACGAAACTTTTCAATAACCTCGCAGTTTGCGCTGTGATCACAGAGTTTAGTGGGAGAATAATCAAACGGTGGGACTTGAGTTGTACTTCAGAGAGCGAAGCCTCTTCAAGCGTGACAGCGGTTAATCCGATGCCGTTGAGCATCCTGTTGAATCTTTTAGCGACAGAGCGAGCGTATTGAACATCGCCTTCTGATACCCGTGACGTGGCTGTCGGTAAGACAATCGCAATCTCTGCCTGTTGCGCGACAGCGAAGTTGAACCCACCGATACACCAGAGTAGCATGCACACGAAAAGAACTATTGTGATTGCGTATGGTAGACGTTGACTTGCAAGTCGGACAAAAAATATCATCTGCTTCCCTCAACACTCTTAGCGGCAAGTTTTGGGCTTTGAGCTTTAACAAAAGGCGTTTCGCCGGTCTTCCCCAAAAACTTATCAACACCTTGTGCAATAGCGGCGGCAATTTTATGCTGATACGCTGATGTTGCGAGTTTCCGTCCTTCCCCTGGATTGGACACAAATCCGGTCTCAATGAGAATAGCAGGCACCTTTGTTCCAATCAAAACAACAAAGCGAGCGTGCTTGACACCACGGTCAACCGCCCCTGTGTTCTGGACCAATGTATCCTGTACATGCCTTGCCAAGCGTTTGCTATCCTCACTTTTGCTCTCCCGTATCAATCCCTCCAACAATGTTTCCAATTCTTGGATATTGTAGCCGGAGTTTACATTTTCTCGTGCTGCGATTTTTTCTGAGGCTTTGTCCCTACTGGTGACATCCAGATAGTAAGTTTCGATCCCGTTGGCTCTCGTACTTTCGCTGGCGTTGGCATGGATACTGAGAAAAAGATCTGCTTTATGTTGCGTCGCGAATTGGGTCCGTTTTTTAAGTGGAATAAAACGATTGTTATCACGTGTCATTAACACGGTGTAGCCTTTTGCCGTCAAAACCTCTCGGAGTTTATGCGAGATGCTGAGAACAATGTCTTTCTCTTGAAGATTACCACTTCCGAGTGCCCCCGGGTCTTTGCCGCCGTGTCCGGGATCGATAACAATCGTCTTCGCGGTCAACCCAAATTCACGCGTTAATGATTTTGGGACTAAAGGTTCAGGATCAGTAACCGGTGCTACGGATTTTGGTTGTTGTAGTTGTATTTGAACGCTATTTTTCGGGGGTGGGATGACCGGTTCTTGTTGTGTCTTGAGCACTTGTAGTTCTTTAACGGCAGCGGCACCAATTTCCTGATTTATTGAAGAATCAACAAGACCTTTATAGGACGCTTCAGCACGTGTGCCGTACCCCTGCCTCGCATACGCACGTGCTAATTTCAACTTGGCAGGCTCCGATACTTGAGAATCCGCATAACGGTTCTCCACGAGTTGGTATTGCATGATAGCCTGATAATCGTTATCGGTATAGTCGTAGCAACGTCCTAACCAGTAGTGAGCCAGTGGTATGTATTCCGAGTTAGGATAGGTGTGAATCAGTTTTCGGAGTGCTTTAATCGCCTGCTGCGGGGCTTCGGTGTCACCAACCTTGATGCTCCACATCCAACTTGAAGCGATTGCGTATTGTGCATCATCTGCTGACGGACCCTGGACATCGGCATCAATAACCTGTTGAAACTCTGAAACAAGGGCACGCCACTCCGTAACGGTGGCACGCGTTGTACCGGTTGCATACGCATGATGGTGCCGTGAAGCCTCTTCATATAATGAAACGCCTTTATACCCCGACATGCTCATACACCCGGACAATATTGCCAGAGAGAGTCCGAGCAGACAAGAACAACACATTTTCATAATTTTCTCCTATTACACGATGTTTATTGGGTAATTTTTCTTTTAGATGCTACGAGATAAAACGAAATATTTTCATCTTTCGTTACTAAATTGTGCTATCCGGGCAGCATCTGTCTCTGGTTTATAGCACAGTTCAGTTTTAAGTTTTCAGTTGTCGGTAGACAAAGTTCTCCAGAATCGCGCCGCCCGTTCCCCGTAACGGGTCGGATCCCGGTCGCTCCTACAAGAAAGATACCACGATCCGAAAATCCAAAATAAAGGAGAACTGAATGGCTCTGAGTAACTACATTTCCCTGTTGACCAGCATTACAATCTATGCTAAACTGACATTTCACAACTGATTCTGACTACGATGGAAGGAAACCGATGGAACTGACTCCGCAAGAAATCCAACTATTTCGTCACAACGGCTTCATCAAATTTCCGACCCAACTCTCTACTGATCATGTAGAGGCATTAAAATCGGCAGTGTTGAAAGACATGGCGGAAGCCGTAGAACCTGTTGTGCGACAAAACGGCAAGATCATCCGAATCTCCGCAGTCTGGGAACGCGGCGGTATCTTCCGAGAAACGATCACCTGTGATGAAATCCTCAACCCGTTGGCATCGTTATTGGGAACGGATATAGAATTTGTACTAAATCGCCACAATCATATCTATCTCCGGGACGCAGGTTCAACCCATTCGCTTGCGTTGCATCGCGATGTGCGCCATTGGTCTCGGACGATCGCGACTGTCTTGATCTATCTGGAAGAAACAAATTTAGAGAACGGTTGCACGCGCGTTGTGCCTGGATCGCACCACTTACCGGCTTTTGCGCATCTCAAAGACGAGACGCTTCAGCGAATTGCGGCGAACCAAACGATCCCGTTACCGATGCCAGCAGGCGGCTTGCTCGCTATTGATAGCATGATCATCCATTCGACAGGAATCAATAGCACAGATGGCACGCGGATGAGTATGACACTCGGTTATCACAGTGCAGATGAACTCGCGTTGGAGGACAACCCGAAGAGAGTGCTTGTCCGTGGCACGCGACCGTATCAAGGAAACGACAAGCCACCGGAGTATTAGCATCGGAGCGAAATTTGTTTTGTAATTAGGATCAACTTGCAAGTACTACTTGAAAAACTATTTTGAAAAGCGTTATTTTTTATCGTTTTTTTTTAGAAAAAAGCAATTTTTCTTGACAAACATTAAACTATGTGGTATACTTAATAACGTCCTTGAGGTGAGATGATACCAAAATCTCATTTTGGGCGGGTAGCTCAGGTGGCTAGAGCGACTGCCTTACAAGCAGTAGGTCACAGGTTCAAGTCCTGTCCCGCCTACCTGTTAGGTACCTTTTATGGGCTCGTGGCGCAGTTTGGTTTAGCGCGCCTGCCTGTCACGCAGGAGGTCGCGGGTTCAAGTCCCGTCGGGCCCGTTTTTATTATGTCGAATTAGCCACAGGTTGTGTCTTACAATACTGTGGCTTTTTCTTTACAAAACAGCCTTCCTATTATTTACTCTCAGCATGCTATCTGTGCTAACGACGCCGAGCATGGAGGCGTAAACTATGCAAACTGAAAGACGATCTAACACGTCAGTGCTTGCTGAATACGATGACGCTATTCGACTTAATCCTGATTCTGCAGAAGCTTACTTCAACCGGGGGAAGGCGAAGCTGCCGGATCCGTCCGCGATTGAGGACTTTGATGAGACAATACGACTCAATCCAGATTTCGCCGAAGCGTATTTCTATCGAGGATGTCTGAGAGATTATTTAGCACCACTTGATGCTGTGCTCGCTGCTTGTCATGTGGCACTCTGTTCGGCGATTGCAGACTTTGACGAAGCGATACGATTAGATTTAGACTTCCCTGAACTACTTCATGCCTATTACAGACGTGGACTTGCGAAATACAACTTAGACCGATATGAGGATGCGATTGTCGATTTTGATGAAGCACTCAGGCTAAAACAGGGGGACCCTGAATGCATCATCGCTGAAATCCAGGAATTGCGGGAGGAATCAGTAGGCATGCTGAACTTTTATGAGGAAGGAATTGCTGGTATAACTGAGAGAATCCGGCAGAACCCCAACGACATCAGAGATTACAAAATCCGAGGTGAAACAAATGGCTTCTTAGGGCGAATGCAGGAAGCGAAAGCGGATTTCCAGAAAATCTTAGAACTTACTACCGATACACATGTCAGAGCAGAGATAGAACGACACCTTCAAGAACTCGACAATCCGGTCTATTGGCAGCAATATAGCTGGCGTACCGGAAATTAAACATAGGAACAGCCATAGACTGTTTCTAATAATGCTGCGGCTGTTTCTGTTACAGACTTCACTACATAGTACAAATCCAAATACAGAGGAGCGGCACCGCCGTGATCGACCTTAAATTTATTCGCGAAAATACCGAAGATGTCCGCCAGATGTTGGCAGATCGCCACACCGATGCTGATTTGAATCAGTTGATAGCATTGGATACACGCTGGCGCGAGAATTTGACCCACACCCAATCTCTCAAAGCACACCAGAATCAGGTCTCGCAACAGATCGCTGAGCGCAAAAAGGCGAAACTGGACGCGACTGAAACTATCTCGGAGATGCGGGAACTCTCACAAAAAATCAAAGAACTCACAGCGGAAAACAACGACACAAAAGCTGAGATAGATGCTATTCTACTGACCATTCCGAATATGCCAGAGGCAAGCACACCTGTCGGCACGAGCGAAGAAGATAACATCAAAATCAAGACTTGGGGTGAATTGCCCAGTTTTGATTTTGAACTGAAACCGCACTGGGAAATCGCGGAACAACTGGATATTGTCGATTTTCAACGTGGTGCTAAAGTCACCGGAAGCAACTTTGTGCTCTTCAAAGGTTTGGGAGCGCGGTTAGAACGTGCGCTGATTCAGTTCATGCTTGATTTGCACACGACGCAACACGGCTACACCGAAATCTCACCGCCGTTTCTTGCCAACCGCCCTACCATGACAGGGACAGGACAACTCCCTAAATTTGAGGCAGATATGTACCGATGCGACAGGGATGAAGAGAACCCCGACAGTGATCTGTTTCTTATTCCAACTGCTGAAGTTCCAGTGACGAACCTTTTCGCGGGTGAGATACTCTCCGGCGATGATTTGCCTATTTACTATACTGCTTATACACCGTGTTTTCGACGTGAGGCGGGTGCTTATGGCAAGGACACACGCGGTTTACAACGCATTCATCAATTCGACAAGGTGGAGATGGTGAAGTTCACCACGCCTGAAACCTCTTATGCGGAGCATGAATCACTCTTAGCGAATGCTGAGAGCGTTTTGCAGGCACTGGGTTTGCCGTACCGCGTCGTGCAACATTGCACAGTGGAACTCGGTTTTTCTGCAGCGAAATGCTACGATATTGAGGTCTGGGCACCCGCAGGACAGCGGTTTTTAGAGGTCTCCTCCTGTAGCAACTTCGAGGCGTTCCAAGCCCGTCGTGCGAATATCCGTTATCGTCCGGAGGCGGGTGCAAAACCTGAGTTCGTTCATACGCTCAATGCGTCCGGAACGGCGTTACCACGCGTTGTCATCGCGCTCCTTGAGACGTATCAGAACCCCGACGGCACAGTCCGTGTACCTGCGATACTACAACCTTATATGGGTGGTCTGACGCAGATTGGATGATAACCGAGGATTCCAGCCATGAAACTCAACTACTACCCAGAAACTGACTCACTGTATATCAATTTGTCTGAGCAACCCAGTGTAGAGAGTCAAGAAATATCGGAAGGTATTCTCCTTGATTACGATGCTGACGATAGGCTTGTTGGCATTGACATCGATAATGCCAGCAATAAAGTTGAAATGGAGAAACTGATTCTCAGTAATACCATTTCTGAATAACCGTTTCTCATTAACAAAAAACCGGTTCGTAGTTGCGCAATTCATTGCACCTCTTACATTCGGCTTCATAGTGAACTTCAAAATCTCTGAAATGCGAATTTATTTTTCAGATTTGGTATAAGATCCCTGGCAAGGTTGAAATGGCGAGTGCATAGGGATATTTAATTCCGTTATTTAGGTTTCGCGCATTTTGCATGCTTCCGTATTTCGCTTAAACATTTATAATACCATTTCTAAAAGTTTATATCGCATTAACCGCACCGTTCACCCAGACCCCGGTAGGTGCGGTTTTGCGGCGTACGCGCCCAAATGCGATCTGCATTCCTAACCCCACCGAGCATAACAAAAAACAGTAGACTCCTT
>JAKZUG010000144.1:0-5896 GCA_047516705.1 Candidatus Poribacteria bacterium
TGGGAGACTTGTTTGCAATGACAAAAGCACAAAGGGAACGCCAAAAGAAAGCAGAGGGTTAATGGACGCTGTTATTGTGGATACGAATGTTATCGTGATCGCAAATGATACCGATGACAAACGTGAGGATTGTAGAGACCGTTGTCAGGATCGACTCCAGCAGATTCGCGACCAACGTGAAACGGTGATTCTTGATGACGGATGGCGAATTTTTGAAGAGTACGAGCGTTATGTAAAGCCAAACACTCGAAAAAGGGATGGAGACCTCTTCGTGAAAAGGTTACTGCAAAATTTGGGGAACCCAGATATCTGCAAAATGGTACATATTACGTCGTTGGCTGGAAACGGCACCGATTTTGCCGAGTTCCCGAACGATGATGAGGCATTAGTAGGTTTTCACAAGAAGGATCGGAAATTTATCGCCGTTGCCCTTGCACATCAGCGAAATGTTGGAGAAACCCCAACCATCTTATTGGCAATAGATAGAGGGTGGCTTCCATTTACGGACGCGCTTGCAAGCCACGGAGTCAATATTGACCTTATCTGCGAAGAGGACATATAGCGTCCACGCCAAAGAGGGAAAGGAGAATGATTACACATATACGGGTAAAGAACTTCAAAGCATGGAAGGACAGCAGTGAGGTGGCACTTGCGCCATTGACAGGCTTTTTTGGGACGAACAGTTCTGGAAAGAGCAGTCTATTGCAGATGCTGTTGCTGCTTAAGCAGACAGTAGAGCATCCAGATTTAGAGGAAATTATCTTTTTTGGTAATGAAAGTTCGCTTGTCAATCTCGGTAGTTTCCGTGAAGTGATTCATGGACATAAAGAGGAAGAATTGCTTGAATTAGAATTTGGGTGCAAACTCCTAGAACCGTCAACTATTACAAGCCTTCAAGCGATTGATCAGTACAGGCGACAATATGATTATGCTCCGATGGATATAGATAGATTCACTTTTCACACTGCCATCAAGGGTAGGTCTATTGATTGTTTTTCTTACATAGTTGGCCCCGAGGCAACCGACAAAATAAAATGGAAAAATGGAAATCTTTATTATGGAAATAGGCATGCAGCTTCAATGAGTACGAGTGGAACAAACTGCTATGGTCACCAAACAAGGTTAACAGATAGATTTTTATCACCGCTTTCCTCTGCATTTGAAAAACTGTTTAACCATGTCTATCCTCTCGGTCCAACCCGTGTCCGACCAAAACGTTCCTATCACTGGGCTGGGACAGATCCTGATAGTGTAGGGCAAACCGGTGAAGATATGATCGCTTCACTACTTAACGCACGCGTAGATCAACGAACAACTCCTTATGAAGGTAAAAGAGTGCTTATTGAAGATCGAATATCGTATTGGCTACAAGAGATGGATCTTGCCTATTCCTTCTCGATCAAACGGAGTAATGCACAAGCTGATCGCGACTTTGATGTTCTCATTCAAAAAGGTCATGACAGTGCGAAAGTAACACTGGCAGACATGGGATATGGCTTATCGCAATTTCTGCCAGTGTTGGTTCATTGCTATTATGCGCCAGAGGGTTCAACGCTAATTTTGGAGCAACCCGGTGTTCATCTCCATCCGAAAGCACAAGCCGATCTTGCGGACCTGTTAATAGAGGTTATCACAGAACGGAATCTTCAGATTTTGGTGGAAAGCCACAGCGAACACCTCTTAACTCGCTTGCAACTGAGCATTGCAGAACAGAAGATTACAGCAAATGAAACTAGCCTCTATTTCTGTGAAAACGAAAATGGCGTTTCTACCATTAAATCGCTGGACGTGGATGAGCTCGGTAACATCAAAAATTGGCCCAAAAACTTCTTTGGCAATGTCCGAGGCGACCTCGTTAAGATGGCACGAGAACAAATGAAACGCCAGAAGAAAGCAGAGGATTAATGAACACTGTTGTCATAGATACAAATGTTATTTTAACTGCAAAAGGTATGTCTGAACAGGCATGGGACGAATGCGTAACTGCATGTCAAGAACGATTAGATGATATTATTGAAGGGCCCGAGAGAGTGGTTATTGATGACGATTGGATAATTCTCCGTGAATACGTAAACTACCTTGAGGACGACGATTCGACGACAGACACGCGGAATGGTGGGCACTTTTTGGAATGGTTCATCCGCAATTATGAGAATCCGGAGGAGTGTGTGCAGATGCCTATTACACCATCTGAAGACGGAACCGGTTTTGAAGAATTACCCGATGCTTTCAGCGGCTTCGACTCGGACGATAAGAAATTTATTGCCGTAGCAGTTGTGTACGAGAAATCGCATCAGCAACAAGCAACGCTTCTACAATCGGTAGATAGTCAATGGTATGGCTCTCGAAACCTATTCATTGAGAACGGCTTAATAGTTGAATTTATCTGTGAGGAGAACATCCGCGATTTGTATGAACGCCGTGAGGAAAGACGACAGTCAAGAACCGAATAGAAGGTATCCACATGTCAAAAGTTACCATAGAAAACCCTGTTATCAACAGCCCGTTTGAAGAACCGCAACGGCATTTCAAATTCAACGCGCGCGGTATTACGGAAGAGATCGCTGAGGGCAGACGGAGGAGTGAATACTTCATGCCCTTCCCAAAACCCAAAAAGCAGTCAGGGCAGGATCAGATGCAATTTGAACTTCCGGAGCAGGATCTCCGGCAGGCAAATGCATTCATCAATAGCGTTTGCACACAAGTGACGGCGTGGCGTAACAGCGGCTACCCGGGCGTAACTCCGACGACGAGACGGCTCCTTGAGCACTGGAATAATCCAGAAAACGAACCTCGCCTCTTTTTCTGTCAACGTGAAGCGGTGGAGACTGCTATCTATCTCAATGAATTCGATAACAAACAGCGAAACGATTCACTCTACAGACAACTTGTGAAAGCGAACGAGGAGGCAAATCCTGATCTATTCCGAATCGCGTTCAAAATGGCGACAGGTAGCGGTAAAACGGTTGTGATGGCGATGTTGATCGTGTATCACACATTGAACAAAATCGCGAGTCCTAAAAGAACCATTTTCGCTGACGCGTTTCTGATCGTCACTCCCGGTGTGACAATTCGAGACCGACTGCAAGTCCTCCGTCCAGAAAATCCGGAAAACGACTACCAGAAAATGAATTTGATTCCGCGTGGAGACTATGATGCTCTCTGTCAGGCGAAAATTGTTGTCACAAATTACCACGCCTTCCAGTGTCGAAAAAAAGAGGAATTGAGCAAAGTAGGCGAAAAAGTCCTCGGCGAAGGTGCTAAAAACTTCAGAGAAACCCCGGAAGAGATGGTAACTCGCGTCTGCCGAGGGCTTGGGAAGAAGAAAAATATCATTGTACTGAACGATGAAGCGCACCACTGTTACCGCCCAAAAAAAAATGAGAAAACTGCATCAGAGGAAACCGAGTCGCGATTGTGGATAAACGGACTTGAAGCCGTGAAAGCAAAGATCGGTGTAAAACAGGTCTATGACTTGTCTGCTACGCCGTTTTTTCTGAAAGGTTCTGGGTATTCAACAACTACACCCGGTGGGAAGAAACTCAATGAGGGTGTGCTGTTCCCATGGGTAGTCTCCGATTTTGCGTTAATCGACGCGATTGAATGTGGTATCGCTAAAGTGCCGCGCGTGCCAGTGGCTGATGATACAATGAGAGGCGATCCGATTTACCGCCGCCTCTGGGATATAGTTGGTACTAAACTTCGTAGACTTGCTACAGGTGCTGAACCCCAGCTTCCCCAAGAATTAGAAACCGCTCTCCAAAGCCTTTATAGCAATTATGAAAAATCGTATGATTTGTGGCAGAAAGATCCACACGGACTAACACCGCCCGTTATGATTGTCGTCTGCAGCAACACAAAGGACTCTAAACTTGTTTATGACTGGATTGCCGGATGGGAAAAAAAGACCTCTGAAGGAGGGAGTGTGGTTGTCAAAGGAAATCTTCCTATATTTAATAACGAGGACAACGGTGTATGGAGCGATCAATTGAATACAATTCTGATTGATAGCAAGCAATTGGAGTCTGGTGAGGCACTCAGCGACACTTTCAAGAAAGCCGCCCGAACGCAGATTGAACAATTCAGGCGTAAGATGAACGTAGAGAAAGTTACGGACGCGGATCTATTGCGCGAAGTGATGAACACCGTCGGCAAAAAAGGTAAACTCGGTGAGCAAATAAAGTGTGTCGTTTCCGTGTCAATGCTGAGTGAAGGGTGGGATGCAAAGCGGGTGACGCATATCCTTGGTGTGCGCGCGTTTAGCACACAACTGCTCTGTGAACAAGTCGTCGGCAGAGGATTGCGTCGCTCCAGTCACGATATTGAACAGACAACTATTTCAGTCAATGGCGAACAGATTGAATTGGCAACATTTCCACCGGAATATGCTGAAGTCTATGGCGTTCCGTTTTCATTTATCCCAGCAACAGGTAGTGGAAAAGCAATACGTCCGCGTCCTGTAACAGAAGTGGAAGCCCTTCCTGAACGGAAAGCAGATTGTGAGATTACATTTCCAATAGTCGCTGGATATCGCCGCCAACTACCTCCGAACAAACTTGATGCAATTTTTACTGAAGAATCTCATTATCAACTCTCCACAGCGGAAATTCCCTCTCGCATAGAAATTGAGGACATAACGGGAGAAACTGAAGAGGTTGAATTACCCTATCTGACGAAATTCCGGGAAAAAGAAACCCAGTACTACCTCGCGAATGAAGTGATGAACAAACATCTTCGCGATGATGATAATGATACAAAGTGGTGGCTTTTCCCTCAAGTACTTCGTATCACGCGGCGTTGGATGAAAGAATGTGTCACCTATAAAGACAACATGTATCCGCAATATTTTCAGATTGGAGAGATCGCGCGGAAGGCAGCATTTCGGATTTATCAAGCAATTCTCAGGGGAGAATCACAAACCCAAAACAACAGTTCTGAAAATGACGCTAAACCTAAAACTTTCCTCCCAATTTTCCGAGACAAGGAGCGCACCGGATCAACAGAAGGGGTCGATTTTGAGACGACGCAGCCAACGTGGGAAACGCGTGCGGATAAGTGCCATATCTCACATGTCGTAGCCGATACAGATTCGTGGGAGCAGAAAACGGCACAGGCATTGGAGCAGATGGACGAAGTTGCCGCTTATGTCAAAAACCACAACTTGGGTTTTACAATCCCGTATGTCAACCATAATGGGGAAAGACGGGAATATGTTCCGGATTTCATTGCCCGTATCCGAAAACAGGATGTGGATTCTGGCGATAATATTGTGAACCTGATTCTCGAAACCTCTGGCAGAGAACGAGAAGATAAGGTGCAGAAGGTAAACACCATCAAAAATATGTGGATTCCATCTGTAAACAACTATGGTGAGTTTGGAGAATGGGAATTTCTTGAAATTACTGATCCGTGGGACATGCAGAACACTATCCGCGAATTTATGAGCGAATATGCGTCGTAACTACCACCTTCTTATCCTCCTTTTCCCCGTTGTCTTTTGGCTTGTCTGCTTCTTTCTGCTTCCACTTGTATCCGTGTTTATCTACAGTTTTCTGGAGCGCGGCACATACGGCGGGGTACAGTGGCATTTCACACTCGAAAATTACCAACGTCTGTTCGATGGACTCTACCTCGGTATCCTCTGGCGTTCTGTATCGACAGCGTTGGTTTGCACTGTGATCTGTCTGCTACTCGGTTATCCCTTCGCTTACTATCTGGCACGCTATAGACCGAAACATCGGAATATCTTATTACTACTCGTCGTCGTCCCGTTTTGGACGAACTTCCTCATACGGACTTATGCGTGGATACTAATTTTGCGGACAAAAGGGATCCTGAACAGCCTATTGGGAGCAGTCCTTCCTAATTGGAGTCCATTAGAACTGCTGAATACGCC
>JAKZUG010000145.1:0-3891 GCA_047516705.1 Candidatus Poribacteria bacterium
CTCGTAGATAGACCTTGCTTTGAGTTAAGAATGAATTTGCTAAGAAGGCCGAGGCCAATAGTATACGTGTCCCTCTAGCCAACCGACGTGGCGAATATTTTAGCACATCCGATAAAAAGAATCAAACTTTTCTCGTGGCGACTAAGTGTAAAAGGTGTGGATATCATCAGTTTTCTTGTGTTAATCCAGAAATTTATTCAAAAAGTTGCGCTACTGGACATGTAAACCCTTCGACGACATTCTCACCTGTCAGTGTATCTTCACAGGTAAGCAGTGTAAAATCTGTTTCGGAACGATAGACCATTACCGTCTTTGCAACCGGTTCAATAACCCAGACGCGTCGTGTTCCTGCTTTCAGGTAGGCGAACGCCTTTTCGGTGACATCATAGTGCCTATCTGTCGGTGAGACTATCTCAACGGCGAGGTCAGGGGGCACTGGCGAACCTTTACGTCTGTTTTCCGGCAGTCGGTCAGTTGAGACAAACGCAACGTCCGGTTTCACCACTCGGTCCCCTATACGAAACGTTGTTCCCGCTGTGTACAAACGTCCGAGTTGATGTGCAAAGACGTGTAAACTCAAATGAAGGCTAACGTTACTACTTATTTCACCGTGTTCCATAGACGTGGGTGGCATTGGCACTAATTCGCCTTTCACGTATTCATAACCCTCTATGTCGTTTTCAAGAAATTCCTCCAGTGTCATTGTATGAGGTTCTGGTATCTCTTGAATAGACTCAGGATTCGTCTGCGAATTAAGCATCAGGTATCACCTCGCTTGTAGCGTCTATTTCTTATTATGTTGGGAGATAAGTTTTATCACCTCGGTTCTACCCGCTTTCACCTCTGTCTCGTCCACTTCCATTTGCAATAATCCAACTACAAACTGTGTCAACTGCCAGTCGAGGCGCGCCACGTCCGTGGGAGTGGTACCGTCATTGCTCCGGAGCGTAGTATCTGCGCCTTTCTCCAAGAGTAGTTTTACCGTTTCAACACGTCCGAGAAAAGCCGCCGAGTTTAAGGGTGTGCTACCGTCTCGGCTCCGAGCATTGACATCCGCCCCTTTTTCAATGAGCAATTTAGCTGCTTCGGTCTGTCCATTCAGTGCAGCCCATCCCAAAGGGGTTATTCCGAATTGCGAATCCAATGCGTTCAGATCCGCGCTATCGCCTAACGCATCATTGATAGCCGAAAGATCGCCTGCCGAAGCTGCTTTCCATAAGTTGTGTGATGGGGATACGTTCTTCGGTTGTTTAGAGAGCAGTTCGATAACTTTGGTTCTGCCTGCTTTCACCTCTGCCTCATCCACCTCAATTTGTATCATACTGATGATGGCTTTGGTAAACTCCCAGTCCAGTTTTGCCCCATCCATCGCGGTGCTGCCAATGTTACTCTGGAGGTTGGCATCCGCACCCTTTTCAAGTAGGAATTTCACTGTCTCAATACGTCCGAGGAAAGCCGCCGCGTGGAGTGCTGTTCCACCGTCCCGGCTTCTCCCATTGATATCTGCACCGTGTTCAAGAAGGAGTGCTACAACTTTCGTATGCCCCATCAGTGCAGCGGTAGCCAGCAACGTGCTTCCAGACTGTGGATCTTGCGCGTTAGGATCCGCCCCATCTGCTAAAGCCTGTTTAACTGCTGTAAGGTCGCCGGTGAACACCGCTCCCGATAGATCTTGCGAGGAGGATATGCCCTTGCTGTCAAATTCTTTGACCCCGAAGAGTTTCGCAATTTCGTTCCGACCTGTTTTCATGGTTGCGATCTCTTCCTGTCCGACCTCAACGCCTACCAAGCCACCAATGAAAGTAGTAGTTCTCCAATCAAGATGCAATGAATCTGCTGGTGTTGCGCCATCATCGTTGCGTGCTTGGAAGTCTGCGCCGTTTTCGAGGAGAAGTTTCGCGACACCCGCTCTGCCGAACACTGCTGCACTGTGCAACGGTGTACTCCCCTTACCGTCTTTCATATTAACATCAGCACCATTTTCGATAAGGAGGCGAGTCGCCTCAGTTTGTCCGTGAAGTACGCTCCATGCTAATGGAGATAGGTTTAAATCATCATCTGGTGCGTTGACATCTGCACCTTCTACGATGTAGCCTTTCATCGCTGGAATATCACCGATGCGTGCGGCATGCCACAAACCTTCTTCAGGCAATTGGATGAATTGCTTCATATCAAACCCACCGGGTCCCATAACCAGCGGTGGGCGCGGTTTCTTTTTCCAGAGAGGCATTCCGTCGGCCATCTCCTGCAATATGTCGCTTTCACGGGTGCGGATAAAGTGACGGACTGTCTCAAGTGTGCCCTCAAAAGTAACGTTTTTCTCCGACCATCCTTCTCCCTTAAAGGCACGTTGTCCAGGTATCAGATGCGGCTGAATCATTGCAGCGATTCTGTCTAATTCAGCTAACAGTTGGTCCTCATTCCAATGATTTTTGAGGAGTTCTGTCATCATCTTCGCGTACCGTTCGCGTCCTGCTTCATGTTGATACAGCCTGTACGCAATCAAGCCTTGCGTCTTGACCGAAATCGGTGCCCGTGAATTTTTAGTGAAATCAAGCATGCTGAACTTCATAAACAGCGAATCCGCTCCCCACGGTAAAAAGTGAAACTTGTCCGTATCAGGGTTGAGATAGATAAAGAAGTTGTTATTGTTTCCAGAATAACCATCCCAAAAGCCGAGCAAGCTTTCCACTGCCCAAAAGCGGTAGAAACTATCTAAATCAACGAGTTCGCCGATGGTTTGTTCCGTTACTTGGTCATCTGCAAGCACATCGATTAACGCTATGATTTTTTCTCTGCCGAGTGCGTCATCGCCGCGTTTGTGTTCAAAACTGTTATCCCACTCCTCGTAAAAATCGACGACGGTGCCTTCGTAGAGTGTGCCGTTGTCGTTTCCGAAGGCATGTTTCAGGAGCGGTTTACGTGCACTTTCCACATGAGAGTAGATACCAAGACTTTTGCCGTTCACTGTCACCTTCGCATACGCGCACCGCGGTGCCGGGGATCCCATAGCATTGAACAGGGCATACCCCATAAATTGGCTAACCTGGCTTATATCCTGTTGGTTGTTATTAAGCGTGAGGTTTGTTAATCCTTCAATCTCAGCTTGTTTGTCAATGTGATTTAATTTGATCTTGAGAGAAGGCCGTGTATTGCTTTGCGAACCGATGAACCCTTTTTTGCGGATCCCGACCTTCGGAAAGACCACACCGTCAATGCTCACGCTTGCTTCAACGTATGTATACGGATGCTCGATCGGCTTAAATTGGCGACTCTCATTCAGCGCGCTCATAAAATTCCGTGACTGATACCGAATTGTATTCCAATCCCGTTCCGAAACGGTGATTTGTACATCTATAACCCGATCGGTTGGGAAAATATCGTCCAACGTCAGTTCTTTTGCACTGCTGTGGATAGCAACCCCCAAACAGAGGACTGTTACCCAGCATATTGTCCATTTTGCCATTTGTTTCTCCTATTGATTTAAATTCTAATTTACAATTAGTATAGCACATTTTGGATTTTTATGTTGCTAATTTTGGAATGGATTGGTGTGGTGAAAATCACGTTCTTGAGTTAAAGCGTAATTAATTCAAAACTGCCGGAATGTGGACTGATGCTTGAAGGACTCTGGCGGGTATGTAAAGTTTTTGGCAACCCTTTTTTCATGCCAGATAAGTTCCCGCACTCCAGCGGAGTGCTATGTCTGTAGAAAGCTCTTTCCTTGACAAACGTAAAGTTATATGCTATAATGTTTTTCGCAATAAACCAAGATAGGATTACATCCCAATTAGTATCAATTCAATGTTTAGGAATACGATACATGAAGATAAAATTGATTAAGTTGAAACGTTTTAGACGTTTTAAAGACCTAACGATAGAGTTACCTGA
>JAKZUG010000146.1:0-10221 GCA_047516705.1 Candidatus Poribacteria bacterium
ACCGTCGTTAGAGGCACAAGATGAAGGCTTCCTTATTATCAAAACGCCGCATCAGAATAGATTCGTGGTGCGTTCTGCCGAAGAACTCCGTGAACGTTTACCGAAAAACGGATTTGAAAAGTGTTGGAACGAAACCGTTGACGCGGGCGGTTATACGGTGCTCAACCAAATGAGTGGCAGGGTCTACACTGTGAGTTACGGACGAAGGAACACCGGTAGCATCCATGAAGGCGACATTACCGAAGCGGAGGTTGCACACTATTTCTCAATTGAATACTTGGGGATAGAACCGTCACGCACCCGGGCTTTGCACTTCGCGGTGCCAGTGCGTGCACAGCGAAGTTTCTTTGACAGGCTTTTTAATAGACAACCTGTCCCGCCTCTCTTTAGTCAACTGATTAAAACCGAGGGGCAGGTCATCGCAGAAATGAAGATGCTTGCGCGGCATTGTAAAGAGAAGTTAGCGATTTCGTAGGCATTCAGATTTTACGTTGAGAACTATCTCTGTGAGGTAAATAGATGATACAATATCTTAAAGTTAAGGGACTCAATAAGCAGCTTGATGATGAATTTGAGTTCAATGAAGACTTGAACATTATTACCGGAGCAAATGGCTCAGGTAAGACGACGCTCCTCAAATTGCTGTGGTATCTCATCAGTGGACATCTTGAGCAAATCATTGCTGAAATTCCGTTTCGTTCCATTTCAATGCAAACGGATCTGTTCGCTTTGAGTATGGAACGCGTTGAACCCGACGAAGTTATATTTGATTCCAGATTCGGTAAAGAAGAAGGCATGTACGAACCTATTGCCATAGATGCAGAAACCGGAAAGGTCAACCGGACGGATATAGATAGAGTGAATTCGCTTGAAAAGCGGATCGCTCGAACGACCAAGCGGAGTCTATTCTTCCCAACCTTTAGAAGAATTGAGGGTGGCTTTTCGAGAGCTCCGGATGCAGAGGGTTCAGATGTAAGAATTTTGTCAGTATCGGAAATGCTACAAGTTTCAATGTTGAGATTTTCCGATGATGTGTCAATCAACGAACACAAGTTCATTGCTTCGATCTCAACAGAGGATCTCCGTGAACTACTCACGCAGAAATATGCTGATATTTATGAAGAAATCACCACACGCCAGTCACAGGTATTAGAAGAGATTTCAAAAGAAATACAAAACAATCCAGATAAGGACAAAGTTTCTGAGATTCCTCAAGATGCTTCGGCTGTTCTGAATGCTATTCAGAAAGTTAATGAGGAACGAGAACGGTTGAGTAAGCCGTTTTCTGTGTTATCTGAGTTGTCTCGGAAGATTCTACGATATGACGCGATACGTGTTACTGGACGGGTTGTTCGTGGGGAAACTACCGACGGGATTACTTTGGGAGAAGGAAACGATGGAATTACTGTTGGAGAAGCAAAAGATGCCATATCTTCTGACAAACTCTCCTCCGGCGAGAAGCAGATGCTCAGTTTTTTGTGCTACAATGCTTTTAGCGAAAAAACCACTATTTTCATTGATGAACCCGAGTTAAGCCTGCACGTGGACTGGCAAGGGATCCTCTTACCGACTCTACTTGAACAGGCAACAACTAATCAGTTTTTTATAGCGACACATTCACCCTTTATATATACCATGTATCCTGACAAAGAATTTATGTTAGATGATACTCGGGGATATCAAGGAGGAATCTAATGCCAACACCGAATCCCATAACGGTGGAGCATTTAGTTGGTGTTCTGCGCAGGTCTCGCAAACCGAGCATTGTTGTTGAGGGAGACGATGATGTAGTCATCTATCGGGAATTAGCCAAGCGAATTGGAATACTTGAAGTTGCTTTACGATCCTCCGGAGGAAGGGAAAAATTACTCCAAGTTTATAAGCGCAGAGGTGAGTTTACCCAAGCACCCGTTGCTTTTATCGCGGATCAGGATATGTGGTTGTTTTCTGGAATTAAACCCAGTTATGGTGATATTATTTGGACGCACGGGTATAGTATTGAGAATGACTTATATTCCGATGCGGTCTTAGAACGCCTTCTAGATGAAAATGAAACTAAAGAACATCAACAAATCTTGGATTCTATCAGTACGTGGTTCGCATTTGCTGTTGAGGAGTACTTAGCAGGAAATACTCCAAATCTTGACCGACATTGTGACGAAATGGTTCCACCTGGTAAAACTGAATTGGATGCAGGCTTTTGCACACGCCAAGGCTTTCGCACTCCTAACGCAGAGCGTGTTCAACAAATCAGATCTGCATATCAACTTTTACTTCGAGGGAAACAACTTTTCCAGTTATTAGTTCGTTTTCTGAGCAAACCCACCCACGGTTTTGAGAAAGCAAGCCTTAACGATTATGCCCTGTACAACTTTGCACTTAGAATGCCAGGAGCACATCCATTATTGGACAGATTGATGAAAGAAGCGAAACGTAAAATTACTGCACACAGATCAACCCCCTGAAACCTTATTGAATCGTAACAGAAGGAATACCGAAAAACAGATGAAAAACCGTAGAAAAATCCTTATTACTGGAGCCTCTGGTTATGTTGCCGGACGGATGCTCCCCGAATTTCGAGAACGTTATGAACTCGTGCTGTTGGACGTGAAAACCACCAATCGGCACGGAGAAGAGGTCGAAGGTATCCAGATTGCTGAACTCACCGATTCCGACCGAGACGCATACCGCCACTACTTCGAGGATGTTGACGCGGTCGTCCACTGTGCATTCAAAGGCGGCAATTTTGAGAACGAACTCGCCAATGTCCAGATGGCATACAACCTCTATCAAACCTGTGTTGAAACCGATGTCCGACGAGTCGTTGTCTGTAGCTCTAATCACGCCGCCGATTATTATGAACGACTCATCTGGGCAGATAAGTGGGATGTAGTGACACCGGATATGCGTCCACTCTCCGATAACTTCTACGGGTGGGCAAAAGAGGCGTATGAACACCTCGGCTTTGTCTTTGCCACAGGACACGTTGACGGTAAGAAATTACAGAATGTGCAGTTGCGTATTGGTGGACCGCGGGAGACGGACATGGAAAGGGCTTCAGCCGACGATTTGAAGGCGATGCACCGCGGACTCGGCGCGTATTTGAGTGTCCGAGATCAGGTTCAACTCTTCGTCAAGAGCATAGAGACGGAGAATATAGAGGACGAGAACGGCATCCCGTTCCAAATCTTCTACGGCATCAGCGACAATTCGCACAAGTTCTGGAGTATCGCCAATGCGCGGAAGGTGATCGGCTACGCGCCAGAGGACAACAGCCAACTCCGTTTTGCTGACCGGTTAGCAGAGTTATTGGAACAGGCGAAAGAGGCGTAGACCTTTTCTTAAGGATAAGGAGCCGCGCAATGCCGAACTTTACAGCAGAAGAACTCACCGAAATTTGCCGCAACGTCTTTCAAAAACTAAATATCCCAGCAGCTGAAGCGGAAATCGTAACCCGTTCCATGGTGGATGCCAACCGCGTCGGACACGATTCACACGGCATCATCCATCTCGCAAAATATGTACGCGAACTGGAAGCAGAGTTAATCCAACCTGGGGTTCCAACAGAGACGCTGCATGAATCCGCGTCAATTGCGGTGTTAGATGGAAATTGGGGTTTCGGTCCCGTGATAGTGACGCGCGCCGTTGAATTGGCAATCCGGAAGGCAGAGCAGACAGATGTCAGCTCCGTTGCTGTTTCACGGTGCAATGAGGTGGGTCGGTTAGGCGGATATGCGTGCCTTGCTGCAGATGCCGAGATGATTGGGCTGCTCGTGGCAAACGATCACGGTGGTGGTACGTGCGTCGCACCGTATGGTGGAATTGAAGGGAGGCTCTCTACCAATCCGATCGCGTGTGCTGTGCCGATTGAGGGGCAAGACCCGATTGTGTTGGATATGTCCACAAGTGTTGTCGCATCTGGAAAGATACGGGTCAAACAGCACCGGAACGAAGCAGTCCCACACGGTTGGTTGATTAACACAGAAGGCAAATCAACGACAAATGCGGACGACTTCTATGGCGTGCCACCTGCTGCTCTATTGCCGTTCGGTGGAATTGCTGGTCACAAAGGATTCGGACTCAGCGTTATTGTGGATATTCTCGCAGGGGCACTTACGAGGGCAGGATGTAGCCGAGGTGAGGATGCACGCGTTGGCAATGGGTTGTTTGTGCTTGTGATTAACGTTGCGAGTTTCAGAGGGTTTCCGGGATTTAGTGCGGAGATAGAACGTTTTATCAGGTATCTCAAATCTGCAAAATGCACTGCTGGCGTTGATGCAATTCGGATGCCGGGCGAACGCGGTTGGGCGGAACAGCGCAAACGTGAACAAGAAGGTATTCCAATAGACGCGGAGACGTGGGAGCAAATTCAGGCTCTTTTGTAGGACAGTTTTCTGCTATGTCGCTGTCAATGATTCGCCTGACTCTGGGTGGAATAGATGTGCTTTGTCCATGTTGAAGTTGACTGTCAGTGGCGTATTGTGTTGGGGGACATCGACGAGATCAGATTGCGCAACGAAGTTGCTCTTCTCCGTCCGTAGGTACAAGAGCGCATGACTTCCGAGCGGTTCAACCAATTCCACCTGTGTTCCAACACTGTTTTTCTCGTTTTCACCGAGGTGAATATCCTCTGGACGGATACCGAGCGTTACTGCATCTCCCGAAAGTTTGTTGAGTGCCGACTGGAGATGGGAACTCAGTTCCACCTCAAAACTTTCAAACCGGAGTTTTGAGGGACCTCCGTTATTCACAATATGCGTCTCTATAAAGTTCATCGGTGGTGTGCCGATGAATCCGCCGACGAATTGGTTTGCGGGTTTGTGATAGAGCGTTCCGGGGTCGGCAATCTGTTGGATTTTCCCCTCATTGAGAACGACTATCTGATCCCCCATGGTCATCGCTTCGACTTGATCGTGTGTGACATAAACCATGGTCGCGTTGAGTCGGTCGTGCAGCCGACTGATTTCCATCCGCATTTGCACGCGCAACTTCGCGTCAAGGTTGCTCAACGGTTCATCGAATAGGAACACCTTCGGATGTCGCACGATTGCCCTACCGACAGCGACACGTTGGCGTTCGCCACCAGAGAGATGTTTCGGTTTGCGATTTAACAGGTGCGAAATACTGAGAATCTCCGCTGCTTCGTTGACGCGCTGTTCAATCTCCGCTTTCGGATATTTGCGGAGTTTTAACCCGAATGCCATGTTCTTATACACCGTCATGTGTGGATAGAGTGCATAGTTTTGGAAGACCATAGCGATGTCCCTATCTTTAGGCGGCGTGTCGTTGATACGTTCGTCGTCAATATAGATGTTGCCTTCAGTAATCTCCTCCAACCCGGCAATCATCCGCAAGATCGTCGATTTACCACACCCTGACGGACCGACGAGCACGGTAAACGACTCATCCGGAATCTGAAAATCCGCTTGTTCAACTGCAAGGACATCACCATCGTAAATCTTGGTGACATCTTTCAAGGTGACTTGTGCCATAATTTTGCGTTAACGATCTGCTGCGAATAGGCGAGGTTTCAAACCCCGCCAGCAAAGCATAAAGGGAACCTTACGTCTCGCGTTCTATTCTCCCGGACGGAACAGGGCTTCATCAACTTCAGCGTTCAATTCGATGTCGGTAATCAAGATTTGCCGATATTCCCCACCCTTTGTGGCACGATGATGTGCGATTTTAATGCCATCCACATCTCGATAATCTTCAAAGAACGCTACCACGTTTTCCACGCCGCCTCCTATGGCAACGTCATAACTAAACTGGACTACATAGTGAGTTATTTCACTAATGAAAACTTTTAACTTTTTCCCAGAAGGCTGCGTAACGAGGAGAACAGATGTCGGAATACCCTTTACTTCCTCTGTTCCGACGTATTGAACCGGAATATCGCCTTTTGAGAGCGTTGGTAAAAGCCAAATGGGTTCTCGGAAAAGACTATCTTTAAAGAAGATAAGATAAGACGCAACATCTTCAGGCGGAATAGGTTTGACCTCTCCATCCGTTAACCGAAATAAAGAATTATCGTCAAATATTAAACCGCCTACATCGCCGTCTATATCCCAATCGCTACGGAATTTGTCAGGGTAAAAGTATGCTTTAGACCGTCCCTCATCCTGCACATCCCCGTCAGGAAAGTGTTCAAAACTATGAGATTCTGTCACGATATTTTTCACCGCTTGTAGTTTCTCAAGTCCGCCGTGCGCAGCGATGGCCGCATCAATGATTTCTCTGACATTCGGGTCCGCATTTTGCGCGCCTTCAGGGGAATCGGAAGGTGGACTTATAGGCGCATCATCGGGTCGTGTGAGATTCTCTTCCACCAATTCAGCAACAGCAGATTCAACATCAAAACCGCCGAGGCTTGCCTTTCGGATAACACCTTCACCGTCAATTAGAAAGGCTGATGGAATTGCGCGCACCCCATACAGAGTCCTTAACTCTCGGCTTTCATCCCAGTAGTGAACCCAAGCAAGTTCCTCTTTTTTAACATAAGCCGCAAGCGGTTCCTCTGACCTGTCCAAGCTAATACCGATAATCTGAAACTTCTGATCTTTGTACTTTTCATAAGTCTTCTTAACTTTAGGCATCTCGGTGATGCAGGGGCCACACCATGTTGCCCAGAAATCAAGAAGCACGACCTGTCCACTATAGTCTTTCAAAGAAAACTCTTCACCTCTCAAGTCGGTTACCTGAAAGTCTGGTGCCGGTTTACCGATCCACTCACTCGGACCTGCTCCGAGAGACTTAATCAATTCATCCTTTTGAGGTGTTGTATCCTGTTTAATAACCTTTGTTGCAGGTATCGACTGTGATTGCGAACCGGACTCAGGTGTTTTCGTGGACATATCGGCAGGTTTTACAAGATTTTCTTTCACTAATTCAGCAACAGCGTGCTCAAGTGCATGACCGCGGAGGCTCGTCTTACGGATAATACCAGCCCCATCAATCAAAAAGGTTGATGGAATCGCCTGAACCTTGTAAAGATTGCTAATCTTGCCGGTGTTGTCCCAATATTGCCGCCACGAGAGTTCTTTTTTTTCTATGTATTTCTCAAGCGGTTCCTTTGACTTGTCGAGACTGATACCGATGATCTGGAAATTTTGATCCTTGTACTTTTCGTAGGTCTTCTTAACATTAGGTATCTCAGCGATACAGGGTGGACACCACGTCGCCCAGAAGTCAAGCAGTACAACCTGTCCGCGGTAGTTTTCTAAAGAGATCTCTTCACCCTTCAAATCTGTTACTTGAAAATCTAACGCAGGTTTTCCAATCCATTCACTCGGATTCATTCCGGGAGCTGGGCTCGGCGCGGTCGGTTTCGGCAATTCACCGTTCCGGTCGGTTTTATCCTGCTCAAGAATCTGCTTCGCACGTTTCGCCCACGACCGCTCACTGTACTTCGGATGAGTTATCAATTTCTGATAAGTTAGATCCGCTTTGTCGTGCTCGCCCAGTTTATCATATACCAATCCTAATTCTAATAGACACTCTTGAACGTAGCGGTCATCTGGACGGTCGTTGATGAGTTCTTCAAAGACTTGAATCCCTTCTTCAACACGCTCCAATTGAACTAAAGCATTACCGAGCAGATAGTAAATCTCATCCACCCGTTTGTATTCTGGATGCGTCGCGACAAAGTCTCTGGTCTTCTCGACCAATTTCTCTAAATCTTCAGATGTACGCTGCTTCTCAAGGCTTTTAGCGATTGCCTTAATTTCCTTATATTCGTCAGCGGGTTTCACCAAGTAAGCACCAGCGTGGTTAATACAAAAACCGATTAGCACAAGGCTTGTGAGTGCGCCAACGAGGACATTACGGAAACCTCTGTTTCCTCTCTGTTGTGACCGTATTTTATTTTGGGTGAACATGTTAAACCTCCTCAGCTTTGTTGAACCTACCTGTTTAAATCTGTTTGTTTATAGCAATATTTGATGAAAATCTCGCCAGCGAAAACGGTATTTAATTTTCAAAATTCTCGCGCACGAGTTCAGCAACAGCCATCTCAAGCGCGCTGCCACGGAGATTCACTTGGCGGATAATACCAGCACCATCAATCAGAAAAGTTGATGGAATTGCGCGAACATTGTACATATTGCTAATCCTGCCACCATTATCCCAATATTGCCGCCACATGATGCCTTCACTCGCGATGTATGCTTCAAGCGGTACTGTAGAGTTATCTAAACTGATACCGATAATCTCAAACTTCTGGTTTTTGTACTTTGCGTAAGTCTCCTTAACGTTCGGCATCTCAGCGATACAGGGTCCACACCATGTCGCCCAAAAATCAAGAAGCACAACCTGTCCACGATACTGTGATAGCGAGAGCGGTTCACCCCTCAAACCTGTCACCTGAAAATCTAATGCAGGCTTGTTAACAAATTGGCTCGGACTTGGGCTTGCGCTAAACGCGTTGGCTAATTCGCCTGTTCTTGCAGCTCTATCCTGTTGAAGGAGCTGCTGCGCCATGTCGGAGTACCTACCGCCACGGTACTTTGTGTGATTTACCAGTTTTTCGTAAAGTGGATCCGCTTTATCATGCTCGCCTACTTTGTCGTAAGCCAATCCCAATGTTAAAAGACTCGGCTCAACATAATCAGCAGCGGGGTAGTACCTAACAAGTTCTTCAAAGACCTCAATTCCTTCTTCGGTACGGTTGAGTTGAATTAAGCTGAAACCGAGAAGATAGTAGACCTCATCGACCCGTTTGTATTTTGGATGCACCTTGATAAAAGTGCTTGATTTTTCAACCAACGCCTCATAAGCAGCCGGATCATCGCTATTTTCAAGTTTTTCAGCAACCGCTTTGATTTCGTCGTATGCGTCGCTATCTGCCATTGAAGTTGAACCAGTCGTGTTAAGAGTCGAACTCACACAAGAACTTAGCACTACTAATCCCGTGAGTAGGATAATAAGACAGCACCACCAGTTCGCTCCGGCGATTTCATTTCGGGGAAGCATTTCAGTCTCCTTCAGGTAAATTGCTGTGCATTAAACGGCGTTCTGATAAGAATACGCCAGTAACAGTTTAATTTCTTCCGCTTGTACCTGTTGTAAGAAACGGGTAACATCAGCAGTAGATTCGTCTTCGGCTGCTTGACACCAATCAATAAACTGATAGGCATCCCAACTCTCTTCTGCCGCAATCGTCTGTGCAATATGTGCCAAAGCGTCTGATGGATCCGGTGTCTCTTTCAAGATAGCAAGTGCGCGTTCGCGGAGTGCTGGAAAAATCGGATGTGTGCCGACTCTGCCGAACCAATACTTGGAATTGCTGTAGTCCGGTTCACGGCGGTGCATAATGCCGTGCCAGTAGCTGCCCGTTTGATTCGTGAGTCCCTGCGAAATATTATGCGATTCATCCAGTGCGTCATTCCACAAAAGCAGCCCGCTCTTGATGGCATCACCAAAAGTGGTGTTTTTCAGAGATTCTCCCTGAAAAAGTTCATCAAGTGATGTGGATCCGAGCGCATCTGTGAGCTCGGTGTTCCACGCTTTCTGCGGGACGAGTGTCGGTAGTGGGTTGCCTGCTTCTAATTTTTCGATAACTTCGCCGATTGCCGGTGTATATGTTGTATCCATCGAAAACTCCTTAGTCCCCAAATTGGTTAGTTAAAATTTATAGTAAAAACCGGAAATATGTTGACATTTCAATAAATAACAATTCCACAAACACACCCACGCTCGTTGGCGAGGTTTTGCGGCGTACGCGCCCAAATGCGATCTGCATTCCTAACCTCGCCAATGTATAGGTAATTGTGGATTTTACTATAGTTTAGCATCTTTTGCTGAATATATCAAGTATTTTCAGATTTTTTGTGGACGCGGCAATAAACCTTGCGACTGCATCCGAAATGTGTTACAATTGTCGAAAAGCGGCTTGCAAGTTTGGAGAAAATTTAGTTGAAATGGGAACAGCGTTTAAAAAAGCATTAATTGTGTTCATCGGTTTTATTGTGGTCTTGGGAGGGGTTTTGATCGGTGTTATCCAAACCTATTCTCAATACGGGTCGCTCCCGGAAACGATGCAGATGGTAGACTTTCCTGGGATACTGTTGGCAGTTCTGGGCGCGTGCGTCCTGAGTTTAGTAAGTGTCGCGTTAACCTTCTGGTTAGCACGTGCTTGGGCAAGCGAACAACCTGAACTTGGCGATCGGATTATTCGGCTCGCTCTCGTAGTCAGTATCAGTTTAATCGTTGTTTTCGGAGGTT
>JAKZUG010000147.1:0-2902 GCA_047516705.1 Candidatus Poribacteria bacterium
TTTTGCCTGTCCGCTTTTCAACAGATACAAGGCAGTGAGGCGTTGGATTTCATGCTTCTTTTTCGCTTGACGCAAAAGCACTTTCAAGGCTTCAACACTTTCGGTAATCTCTGGCACTTTTTTATTCATTGCTGCTTCACGCCTTTGGAAAGGCTGCAGCATAAAATAACACATTCATGAAAAATATTCAATTAGATATGGTATAAGGAGGAGCAGCAATGAGAAAGTACCGAAAATGGCGAGAGATCGTAATAGAGCAACTCGCCGCCGACTGGGATGCGGCACTTGACTATATTCAATTCGCCATGACAGAATACCAAGTTGACGGGGACACTGCTGTATTTCTGCTGTCCCTCCGGACTTTTATAGAATCACAAGGCGGAGTTGCAGAACTTGAAAATAAAACTGGCATCGAGGCACAAACTCTCTTGGAAGTGCTTACAAGCGATGATGCACCGTGCATTGATACGCTCAGAATCATCTTTAACGCTCTGGGATGCAGGCTTTCAATTGAACAGTTAGATAAGACTGGGGACAGTCTTGAACTCGCGGGAGCAGAAACCATAAGAGCAAACACAGTGTTGGAACAACGCTCCAAGCAATTGGCAAAATCAGACCCATCTTAATTTGACCGGCGTATATGAACAACGTCTGTCCTTACAATGGAGGGAAATAATGGCAGAACAGCACCACGAACTCGCCCACGTTTTTACTGAGGCATCGCAGCGTGTTAACGACGCACGCGGTGGTACGCCACGCGACCTCAACACACCGTATACCTTTCCCGGTTATACCAAAGCAGAATGGACAGCAAAAGCCGATGCATTACGCCAGCAGATACGCGTCGCTAATGGCTTAGTCCCGATAGACGAACCGACTCCGCTAAATGCCGAGATCTTCGGAAAAATCGAACGGGAAGATTACAGCGTGGAAAAGGTCTATTTTGAACCGTTTCCCGGGTTTTTCACAACTGGAAATCTCTATCGTCCATTAGGAAAAGAAGGTCCGTTTCCCGGTATTGTCAGCCCGCATGGACACTGGGCACGAGGACGGATTGAGGATCTTGAGCGCGGTTCCATCCCTGGCCGCTGCATCAACTTCGCGAAACAGGGTTACGTTATCTTTGCCTACGATATGCTCGGTTACAACGATAGCGGTAAACAGATAGAGCATCGCTACGGTGGCGCGCGCGAAGGTCTTTGGGGTCTGAGCACGATGGGACTCCAACTTCAGAATAGCATTCGCTCCATTGATTTCTTAGAGGGTTTACCGGACGTGGATAAAGAACGTATCGGTTGCACAGGCGCATCGGGGGGTGGAACGCAAACCTTCATTTTGACAGCGGTGGACGAACGCATCAAAGTCTCGGCACCCGTCAATATGATCTCTGCAACGATGCAAGGTGGCTGCCTCTGTGAAAATGCCCCGAATCTGCGTTTAGATGTCAGTAACATCGAGATAGGTGCGTTGATGGCACCGCGTCCGCTTTTGATCGTATCTGCGACAGGTGACTGGACTGTAAAGACACCCACCGTGGAATACCCTGCTATCCGAAGCATCTACGCTCACTTCGACGCAGAAGACAAGGTGCATCAGGTCCAAGTAGACGCAGAGCATAACTACAATCAAGAAAGTCGTGAAGCGGTATATGCATGGTTCGCAAAATGGTTTTTAGGGGCAGAGGACACATCAGCGTTCAAAGAGGTGCCGTATCAGGTGGAACCAGACGATGCCTTGTTGGTTTTCTCAGAACGCGAGATGCCATCGCATGCTTTGAAACAGGAAGAGTTCCTACCAACTTGGGTGAAGCGTTCCCAGCAAGAGATCGAAAGACGGAAACCGATGAATGAAGCAGAACTCCAAACGTTCCGTGAAGAGATGGGTAGTGGGTTGCAATATGCGCTCGGGTTACAGATTCCAAAAATCACGGACGTAACGCTTGTTGAGCCTGAAGGTGCGTTCCGAACAACCTATCAGTCCAATTTATCTGCAAGACACCTCGTCATCGGCAGAAAAGGTATCGGTGATACTATTCCTGCTATCCTTTTTAGTCCTGAACCACAGGTAGGGCATGATCCAGTAGTGCTTATCGTTCATCCAGAAGGCAAGGAGGCGTTAATTGATTCAGAAACAGGTGAACCGTTACCACTCATCACGGACTTGCTCAGTGCTGACCGAAAGGTGCTGCTCATTGATGTCTTCGGAACAGGCGAACACCACGATTATGAGAGATCGGAAGACACTGGTTACTTCACTACCTACAACCGAACAGCTGCAGCATTACGCGTGCAAGACATCGTGACGACCTTGCGTTGCTTTACAGGCAGAGGTGATGTTTCAGAGGTGAATCTAATCGGGATCGGTGAAGCAGGTTTATGGAGTTTGCTGGCGGCGGGATTCACAGATGTCAAGAATGTTATTGTAGATGTGGCAGCATTTGATAACAACAGCGATGATGCCTTTTTGAATACCTTACCGATACCGAGTATCCGTCGAGTTGGAGATTTTCGGACAGCCGGTGCGCTCATTGCACCCAGACCGTTGATTCTTCACAACACTGGTGATGCGTTTGATACGGCATGGATTACCGAGGTTTACGGAAATATCGGTGCAAGCCAGCAGTTGCTTGTAGAGAAAGGCAGATTGGCTGATGAGGAGATTGTCGCGCGGGTAGCGACCGAGTAATATAGCAAAATCCGAAAATATGTTAACATTTCGGTGAGCAATAGTTCGGCAACGCCCTTTGCTGGCGGGGTTTCAAACCCCGCCAATCTTTTGATGTATAAGCAATTCTGGACTGTACTAACGAAATTTGACCCTCAAAATGGGTAATGCTGTGAGGCGTGTGTTTGTTCGGGCACGGGGACCCGAACAAACAGATAAGGGTCCCTGTTTTGCCCAA
>JAKZUG010000148.1:0-15324 GCA_047516705.1 Candidatus Poribacteria bacterium
GCCTGGGCAAGTATGATTGACCTACCGACCACAACGCCAATCGTCACAGAGATTTTCGGCTCTTCAGATTATCGGGTGTGGGGCTCAGGCGGCGACCTCTGTCTCCCCGGTGCGATAGAGTACCAACATCTGCATCTTGACGGTAGAGACTCACAACACCTTTCCGAAGCACGCATCACCCAAGCGGAACGCCTCGGACTTCAACTCCATAGAGACGACAACGGAAACCTTGATGTTCCGTCACAAAAACTAATTATGGAGATGACTCCACCGATGGTTACCATTAATTTCGTCATGTGCGATCTAACTTGGGAAAACGGACCAATTCGACAGATTCCGGGGACACATACGTTACAACAGAACCCGCCACCTCCCGGTGACGAACCGGATTGGATGAAACATTCAACGCTCGTCGGTGCGACCGCCGGTTCTGGCGTATTCCGAGATAACCGAGCATGGCACGGCGCAACGCCGAACTTATCAAAAGAAATTCGGGCACTCCCAAACGTTGAATATCTTGCTCCGTGGCGTACACAGCACGGTTTCAGTAGGATTATGCCCCACGAAATTTGGGAGACCTTAACACCATACGCACAGAAACTGTGTGAATGGATCAAGGCTGAACCGGGGGGCTGGCCAGCTGGTGCTGGTATTATGCATCCACTCGCAAGTAAGCGCGCAGAAGCCGCTAAGAAATCAAACGGTTAGCAAAAGGAGATAACAGATGTTAAACTGGGGAGTTATGGGAGCAGGCGGTATCGCCTATGTTTTTTGCAACGGGATGCGTTTTACGGACACAGGACAGATTCTTGCTGTCGCAAGTCGCACGCAGGAACGTAAGGACAGACTCGCCAACGATTTCGGCATCCCTCGCCAATACAACGACTACGCCGATCTGTTGACAGATGACGATATCGATGCTGTCTATATCGCGACAATCCACCCGTTACATGTGGAGTGGGCGATAAAATGTGCTGAAGCGGGGAAACATCTGCTGATTGAGAAACCGATTAGTATGAATTCTGCTGAAACCGCTGCGATGGTAAACGCCGCTCGTGAGAACGATGTCTTCCTCATGGAAGCCTTTATGTACCGGTGCCACCCGCAGATCGCCAAAATGGTTGAACTGATACAAGACGGCACAATCGGCGAGGTCCAAGCCATCCGAGCGACCTTCGGCTACCGTTCAGGTTTCAACCCACAGAGTCGTCTCTACAACCGTGAAATGGGGGGTGGCGGTATCCTCGACATCGGGTGTTATACCGCCTCAATGGCACGGAAAGTCGCAGGTGCTGCTGATAACAAACTGTTTCTGAATCCGATCTCCGTAAAAGGGAACGGGAAAATCGGTCCCACAGGTGTTGACCACATCGCAGCAGCGACGCTGAAATTTGAAAATGATATTATCGCCGAGATCATTTGCGCCGTTGAATGTAATTACGGAAGCGGTGTCACTATCTACGGCACGGAAGGCACGATAACGATTCCAAACCCGTGGCTGCCGTCATCGCCTTGCCGCGGTGCGAGAACGCCATTGCCGCTTGATACAACCTTCCCCGCAACGCAGCTGATCGTTCAATCGTCCCAAAGTCGGGAAACGACTGAAGTAACAGTACCTGCCGACAGAGATCTATTTACTTACGAAGCGGATACAGTCGCAACACATATCGACGATGGGCAAGCACCAGCGATGTCTTGGGAGGACACACTCGGCAATATGCAGCTCCTCGACGCTTGGCGCGAAGAGGTAGGCGTTGTGAAGTAACGAACCATAGGTGTTAATTTATGAAACCTAAATCTGTCCGGCTGCGCCACAGAAAATCTTGCATGTTTTTCTGATTGATTATATACTGCTTATGGCAGGGGCGATATTTCACGAAAAAAGGAAACACTTGCATGAACATCCTCGTCCTACACGGACCGAACCTACATCTCTTGGGCAAACGTCAACCGGAGATCTATGGACACGAAACCTTGGCAGACATCAACACCATGCTCGACCGGCACGCAGCAGTATCGCCGCATTCGATTGTCCTCAAAATCTTTCAATCTAATCACGAAGGCGAACTCGTCTCTATCATCGGCGACCATATTGACTGGGCAGACGGCATTTTGATTAATCCGGCAGCCTATACACACACGAGCGTCGCTATCCGAGACGCGCTCTCTACCGTTGCATTGCCAGTTATCGAGATTCATCTTTCTAACATCTACGCCCGCGAGGAATTTCGGCATCATTCCTATATATCAGCGATCGCTGTCGGTGTCATCGGCGGTTTTGGATCCCACAGTTACAAACTTGCCCTCGAAGCAATGATACACATTCTGCGGCTAAAAATGGAACCATCAGTATAGGCACTTTAGGTGTTAAGTGTGTTTGCAAGCGCATCTCACACTGAATCTATATGGAATTATAAATAGCGAGAGTTCGGTAAAGGTTTCCACTTGTACCGGAAACTGTTAGTTTGCGCAGTATAAGCCACAAACTAACAGTTTGTGCTACAACTTATGTCTTCGACACGTGAAAATGGAACCTTTAGCACAGACAAAATGTTTACGTCGAACTGACGTTAAATAACACATAATTTGGAACATAAGGAATTCGTCTATGGCACAAAACAAATTCATACCGTTTAGTCGTCCTTGGATAGATGATACCGAAATTGAAGCCGTTAGCCAAGTGCTCGCCTCCAAATGGATCAGCACAGGCACCAGAGTCCGCGAATTTGAACGCGCCTTCGCCGAATACCTCGGTGTCAAGCACGCGATCGCAGTCAGTTCATGTACCGCAGCGTTGCATCTGAGCCTCGTGGTAGCCGAAGTGGGCAACGGCGACGAAGTTATCACAACACCTTATACCTTCACGGCGACTGCTGAAGCGATTCGCTATGTCGGTGCGAAGCCTGTATTCGTGGACATCCATCCCGATACGTTGAATATTGACACAAGCAAGATCGTGCAAGCGATAACGCCTCGCACGAAGGCGATACTCCCCGTTCACATCGCAGGTATCCCATGTGACATGGATACGCTGCTGGACATAAGTCAAAACCACAACCTCACGCTCATTGACGACGCTGCACACGCTATTCCCGCCGAATACAGAGGACAATACATCGGGAACCTGGGAGACTTATCTGCTTTCAGTTTCTATGCAAATAAAAACCTCACCACGGGGGAAGGCGGCATGATTACCACTAACAGCGACAGATTCGCTGAACCGCTCCGGACGATGCGACTCCACGGGATCGACAAAGACGCTTGGTCACGTCAATCGCAGCGCAATATTTGGCATTATGACATCACCACTGAAGGTTATAAATACAACATGACCGATATACAAGCGGCGATGGGATTATGTCAACTCATGAAACTCAACAAACAGCACGAACGCCGTCGAAATTTTGCGCAGATTTACCAAACAGAACTGGCGAAATTTCCGCAGATAAGTACACCTGTAGCACCAGATAATCCCCGCGAGCATGCATGGCATCTCTACATTATCCAACTCCAGACCGGTAAGCGCGATGAATTTGTGGCATCCTTAAGAGAGGCGAACATTGAATGCAGCGTCCACTATATCCCGCTACACCTCTTCGAGTTTTATCAGGAGCGTTACGGCTACCATGTAGGCGATTTCCCGTGCGCTGAGGCGGCATTTGAACGCGTCGTGAGTCTCCCACTCCATCCAGGATTAACGGAAGACGACATCCACATCGTGATTGATGCAATAGGGAAAATTTTGGACGCATAATCAAGGTACTGATACCCGCTACGAGTCTGTTGGCGCAATAAATTCATTGGACCTACAATGGAGACACCAAATCCCGCGCACACCACTCTTTATCAAATTATCCCGTCCAAGGTTTGCTTTTCGTGTGATGTCTGCTGTCGGTTCTTAGAGGCAGACAGTCCGCTCGCGCCGATCTTCACCGAAACAGAGAAAGAGAAAGTCGTAGTACACGGTGCAGACGCAGACCTCTTCCATCCACAGGCAGACGGAAAAAGTGCACAGATCCAACTAAAACCACACGAAGATTTCTATATCTGCCCTTTTTTCGAGCCAGAGACGAGCCATTGTACCATCTACCCGATCCGTCCACTCGACTGCCAACTCTATCCGTTTGCCTTAATGTTTAACGAGGACGGGAGCGAGGTGGTACTGGGTATGGATACCCTCTGCCCGTTCGGTGAGGAACACATCGAAACGGAAGCGTTCCAGCAGCATATTCAACACGTCATCAATTACGTCGAATCCGAAACGGTTACCGCACAGATCGCCGCGAACTGGAGTCTCATCGGCGACTATCAAGATACAGTGATAATTGTCCATACCTTAGCACAATTAACAGATGCGACTGCAGCCACTAACGCTTAATGACAAACCGATTTTTGACGCACACGCACATCGGAGATGTACGCGTTTGTCTCACTACGCCTTCGCACCACTTTATGTATGGCGGGAGCATTTTCAGTTTTATTGGTCGCTATTGGCAGAACATCTATGCATTTTCGCAAAACAAGGCGATGACTATTTCATGCCGATCCTGCCGATGCCCTATGAGACCGAAAACCGAGCCTATCTAAAAGTTATTAACAAAGCCTATCAATTTATGATAGCATCAAATCGGAACCCACACATCGCACGAATTGAAAATGTTCCACAGGAGATGCTTACTTTCTTTAAGAAGAACGGATTTTGCACCACTTTGAAGGAGACCGAATACCTCTACGAAACGGAGGCACTCGCGGGACTGCAAGGGAATCGCTACAAGCAACAACGCCATGCATACAACGTCTTTGTAGCAAAGTACCCGTCAGTAAAATTGCGTCCGTACACGTCTGCGGATCATGACGAGTGTCTCGCACTTTATGACAGATGGCGCGAGACGCGTTCGGAAAAGTCCGACGATCCCATCTATAACGCAATGCTCGACGATTCGCGGTCTGCACACCGGATCGGGGTTTCACAGGCGGATGCACTCGGACTGATCGGCAGGGTTGTTCGTATTGAAGGGCAAATCAGAGGCTATACCTTCGGTTATCCACTGAGTGCTGATACGTTCTGCGTACTATTTGAAATCACCGATCTTGGTACAAAGGGATTGGCGCAGTTTATCTACCGCGAATTCTGTAAGGAGTTGATGGGGACTTACAAATGGATTAACGCCATGGATGACTCAGGGTTAGAAAATCTAAAGCGCGTCAAACACGCTTATCATCCTATAGAATTGATTCCGTCATATAACGTGCTGCGTCCGGCACACTGAACACACAGTAAATATAGTAGTGCTTTGTCAACATTCAAATTCAGAGTAAATCGAGTTGGTAGTAGGGAAACCCTTCATTGCCCGTTGTTGACCTGTGGACGTGCGATAAATCGCACTACTACGAACTTACCCTTAACGATACATGCGAAGCGGCACGCTTACAAAGCGCGCCTACCAGTGGATGTCTATGAAATCGGCACTTATCTTCCTCAACGGCTACTACGATACACGGCATCTCGACTTTTACCCTCAAGAGATCGAAAACGCGGTGGAAAATCGTTGTCCACTTATCTGTGCCGATGGTGGGATTCGCATATTTGACGAATTAAATCGGCGTGGTGAGATACCGCTTATCCCAGATGTTCTCATCGGTGACATGGACTCGGCATCACATCGGGGTTCCAAACCCCTCCTACAAGCAAAACATGTCGTTCAGGAATGGGTTGGACAGACTGATAAAGACTATACGGATGGGCAACTCGCTGTCGATTACGCCTTGGAACAACACGGATGCCGACATATCATCATCTACGGCGGTTTGCCACGTCCGGAAGAGTATGAGACAGATCAGTTTCTTGGGAATCTAAAATTGATGCGCTTCGGGCATTATCGCATGTCCGCAGACAAACTTTACAGAGCCGAAATGCGAGACCCGAAACAGACGATCCACTATGTCTTATCCGAAGTGCGGTTAACGCGGAAAAACAGTGGTTTGCAACGCGTCTCGCTCATTGCTGAAGCCCCGAACGTTGTCGTGGAAAAGAGCGAAAACCTGCGATGGGATTTGGCATCGCTACATATCCATCCGGACCTAACAAACGCCCTCCGCAACGAGTTTGTGGAAGGTGCGGAATGGGCAGCCCTCCAATTGGTTGAAGGGTCTGCCCCGGTCTACGTGATTCATAACTGGTGAGCGAGTACCGACTTGAGCGTTTCAGTGTCCAGATTTCCGCCTGTCATCACCATTACCACGTTCTTTCCTGCCAATTGATCTGTGAGCTTATGCGCCGCTGCGAGTGCCGCTGCGCCTGCGCCTTCCGCCAAGTTGTGTGTCCACCGCAATGCCGAACGGATACCGTCCGCAATCTCAGCTTCGCTGAGCAGCACCATATCGTAAACGCCTTTTTTGATAATGGAAAACGGTATTGAGAATGGCACACGCGTCGCAAGTCCATCTGCAATAGTATCGCAAGAATCGGTCTCTACACGCTGTCCGGTTTTCCATGAACGGTAGATAGCCGGTGCATTTTCGGCTTGCACGCCGATGACTTTAACATCCGGATTGATCGCCTTCGCAACTGTGATCGCGCCGCAGCAACCGCTGCCACCGCCGATAGGTACGATAATCGCATCTACATTTGGGAGGCTTTCAAAGATCTCAAGCGAATAGGTGCCGACACCGTGAATAAGTGCCGGTTCCATGCACGGGTGAGCGTAGTAAAGCCCGCGTTCCGCTTGGAGCGTTTCACACAACGCAAGTGCTTCGTCAAAATCGGCACCGTGTTCAATGAGTTCCGCACCATAGGCTTGCATCGCACTATTCTTTTCAGGGTTATTTCCGTGCGGCACAACGACGGTAGCCTTGACACCAAACTGTGCCGCTGCGTATGCGATAGATTGTCCATGATTTCCACGTGTCGCTGTAATCACACCTTTTTCACGTTGCGCTTGTGGTAGGTGATGCATAAAATTCAGCCCACCGCGCACTTTAAAACTACCGGTTGGGTTATGGTTTTCGTGTTTGATGTATGCCTGAAATCCGAGTTGATCGGACAATTCTGGATAGTGAATCAATGATGTAGATTTTAAAAACCGCGCCACGACTTGTCTCGCGGCAATGATGTCTTGAAATTTAAGTGTTTTCACTTTTACTCCTTCATTTACTAACGGTATCTGACAACCGACAGCCGAAAGCTGAAAGTTCCCAAATACTGTCTTGCCAAACTAAAGAACCTATGCTAATATGATAACATATCTCAACGGACATATCCAAAATTAATCGTATTCAAAAGCAGGACATTCAGTTTCATTGATCCCTATTTTACTGGCTGCTGACAACTGATAACTGATTACTTCTTGATAGAAAGGGAAATCTATGGCACAAGAATGGCATTCCACACAACTTGAAATTGACGAAACCGAGGACCTCATTGAGGCCTGCTATGAGAACGGTTGGACGGATGGACTTCCCGTCGTTCCACCGACCCCTGAACGCGTTGAACGCATGCTCAGCGGAACTGACCGAGATCCAGATGAACTCATCGCCGCTGTACCACCCAAATGGGGCAGAGCCACAGTCGAAAAGGTCGCCATCAACGCTGTCATGGCGGGTTGTAAACCGGCGTATCTACCGCTTGTTCTCACCGCAGTAGAAGCAATGACAGCTGAACAGTTTAACCTGCACGGCGTTCAAGTCACGACATCCCACGTCGGACCGATGCTTATTGTGAATGGACCTATCCGCAAGCAGTTAGAAATCAACGACGGGTTTAACCTCTTTGGACAAGGGTGGCGCGCAAATGCAACCATCGGTCGTGCGCTGAGATTCGTCTGTACGAATATCGGCGGTGCGTTGCCCGGCGAACTCGACCGCTCCGCATTCGGACACGCCGGAAAATTTACGTGCTGCATCGCTGAAAAAGAGGAGGCAAGTCCTTGGGATGCTATGCATGTTGACCGCGGATTCCAAGCGGACGATAGCACCGCCACCATTTTCGCCGCCGCCGGTCCTCAAACCGTTAACGACCACGGCAGCAACACCGCTGAAGGTATCCTTGACACAATCGCTCAAAACATCGCTGCCCCGGGCAATAGTAGCGGCGAAACCCTTCTCGTCATAGGTGTTGAACACGCAAAGACGATTTCCGAGGACGGCTTCAGCAAAGCTGACATCCGTCGCTATATCGCCGACACGACAAAACGATATTCGGAAGAAGACTTACTACTTATGGTAGCCGGTGGACCGGCAGGTAGGTGGACGATCGTTGTTCCGGGTTGGGGTTCACCGAGTTCACGCGCTGTCACGATGGCGGTATAACACGATCCAAATTGAGATGGAGACCCATATTTTAGTCCGAAATTTTTCGCTGAAAATATGTTTGCAAATCGGCAAAAAATGTGGTATCCTTTTTAAGGAAGAGAATAAGAAACTCAAATCCGTTTCCTAACGTTAACCTAAAGGAATAGATACGATGGACGCAAGAACGTTGTCTTTACCAATTAGCACACTTGACTACAAGCAACCTGCCACTGTGCAAGTTGGATCCCCTGTCTCTATCGTCATTGATATGATGCAGGAGAGCGGACGCGGATGTGTGCTCGTCGTTGATGAAGATGAACAGTTAGTTGGGGTCATCACTGAACGGGATTTGTTGCAGCACATGAGCGGACAACGCGCTGCGCCTACAGAATTTAAGGTTGAACAAGTAATGAAACCGAATCCAGAGGCACTTCGCGCCAGCGACCCGATTGCCTTCGCACTAAACTTGATGCACCTTGGGCATTTCCGGCATGTCCCGCTCTGTGTCTGGGACGACCAAGGCGAGGCATATCCTATCGGCATAATTTCAACCCGCGATATTCTCGAACACATCGCTATATTCATAGAAAATCAGGAATAGGAGGCGTAACCGTGCTGTATGATTTAGCTATTGACGAAGAATTAGAGCAGATGGACGAAGACGCTGCACTAAAAGCATGGAGCGCGCAAGAAATTCAGATTTCGCTAAAAGATTTGATGCGTCCTATTGCCACCATTGACATCAACAGTAGCACAAACGAGGCAATTGACCTGCTCTTAACAAACAAGGTCGGCGCAGCACCTGTCGTCGCAAACGGCTCGCTCCGTGGGATTTTTAGTGAGAGAGACGTGCTAAACAAAATTCTCAACAAGCAGGTCGGAGATCTGGATGCCATCAGTGTTAAAGAATTCATGATAGTGGATCCACAGACAGCACAGCAGGAAGACTCGCTGAACACCGCTATTCTCTATATGGCACGGGGCGGCTACCGACATGTTCCCATTGTTGACCCTGAAAATCGCCCGATTGGCATGGTATCCATTCGTGACGTGATCTCGTATCTCGTAGAGAAATTTCCCCAAGAAGTCTTAACGCTACCTCCGAGGCCCGTCCGAGATGCCTTCAAAGCCCGTGAGGGAGCATAGATGTTTTAGAACTTTTCGTATTTTTCAGGTGCGGTTCCCGAGCGCGAACCCTATGTTTTAATACCCTGAAGGCGCGCCTCCAAGCGCGCACCTATAACAGAAAAAAGGAAACGATTGTGATGCGCAAGCCAGTAGAGCAAATCGAGGAAGCGACAATCCTATTTGCTGGCGACTCCGGCGATGGGTCGCAGACCATTGGCACACAAATGACAGAAACCACCGCCCTCGTTGGGAACGATGTCGCTACGCTACCTGATTATCCCGCTGAGATCCGCGCACCCGCCGGGTCGTTAGCAGGTATATCAGGGTTCCAACTCCATTTCTCAAGCGAACAAATTCATACCCCTGGCGATCTCTGTGATGTACTCGTCGCCATGAATCCGGCAGCCTTAAAGGTTCACCTTCAAAAACTTAAACCCAACGGTATTCTGATTGTAAATGCGGACAATTTTGCGCGCCGCAATCTACGCCTCGCGGGGTACGAAAATAATCCACTTGAAGACGATACACTTACGAAATATCAGGTCTTTCCAGTCGAACTAACACAGCTCACCCGCAAATCGCTTGAAACAACACAACTGACAACACGAGAAATGGACCTGTGTAAGAACTTTTTCGCGCTCGGTATGATCCTCTGGCTCTACAACCGCCCGATGGAATACGCCATGAAGTGGGTAAAAACGAGGTTCGCCAAAAAGCCGCAGTACATCGAACCCAATATCCTCGCACTCCGCGCTGGAAACATTTACTGCGAAGCCACTGAGCAGTTTGCTGTCTCCTACGATGTCAAACCGGCTGTTTTTGAACCCGGTACCTACCGAAACATTGAAGGTAACTCGGCAACGGTACTTGGACTTATCGCCGCTTCGCATAAATCCGGTTTACCGCTTGTGTACGGCAGTTACCCGATAACGCCCGCCAGCGATATCCTCCACGGACTCGCCCAGTACCGAAATTTCGGGGTCGTCACAATGCAGATGGAAGATGAGATTGCCGCTGTCGGTGTTGCGATCGGTGCCGCCTTTAGTGGCGCGCTCGGTGTTACAGGTAGTAGCGGACCCGGACTCGCACTCAAAGCCGAAGCGATTAATCTTGCAATGATTGCAGAACTTCCTTTGGTGATATGTAATATCCAGCGCGCCGGCCCCTCAACAGGAATGCCGACAAAAACGGAACAGTCGGATCTATTGCAAATGTTCTACGGTAGAAACGGCGAGTCGCCTATCCCGATCGTCGCGTCATCACGTCCGTACGACTGCTTTGAAACAGTCTATGAAGCCTGCCGCATCGCCATCAAATACAGAACACCCGTGATTTTCCTCTCCGACCTTAACATTGCTATGGGGGCTGAACCGTGGAAAATTCCACAACTCTCCGAATTACCAGAGATTAGACCCGACTTTGCAGTGCGCGCAGATACCAATAACGGATTTGAACCTTACTTACGCGACCCAGAGACATTGGCGCGTCCGTGGGCAAAACCCGGCACAGCCGGCTTAGAGCACCGTATCGGCGGGTTAGAGAAATCCGATGTGACGGGCCATGTCAGCTACGATGCCGAAAATCATGAGAAGATGGTGGAAATCCGGGCAGAAAAAGTTGCCCGCATCGCTAATGATTTCCCACCCACTGAAGTCTTTGGCACACAAGAAGGCGAACTCCTCCTGCTCGGATGGGGTGGCACCTACGGCGCGATCCGAACGGCAGCGGAAAACTGCGTTGCCGAAGGACTCCCGATAGCACACGTCCACCTCCGACACCTTAACCCTTTTCCAAACGACTTAGCCGACATTCTCAACAGATTCACAAGAATTTTAATCCCTGAACTAAACAGGGGTCAACTCCGTCAGCTCATTCGTAGCACCTATTTCATCGATGCAATCGGGTTTAACAAGGTGCAGGGGCAACCCTTCCACATTTTTGAGTTGCAATCCAAAATTGACGAAGTACTTAATGACATAGGACACCTTTAGCCTCAAACGCCCGTTTGAGGTCTTTAAAAGGCGGTAACACACCATGAAAAAGAAAAGAACTTCAAGAATTCCCGCTGGGATACCTACACTTACAAAAGAGGATTTTGTGTCCGACCAAGACACACGCTGGTGTCCAGGTTGCGGTGATTACTCCATCCTCGCTCAGACGCAACGCATTATGCCAGAACTCGGCATCCCCAAAGAAAATATCGTCTTTATCTCCGGCATCGGGTGTTCAAGTCGGTTCCCCTATTACATGAACACCTACGGCTTCCATACCATCCACGGCAGAGCCCCAACTATCGCCTCTGGTGTAAAAATGGCGAACCCAGACCTCTCTGTATGGGTTGTCACAGGTGATGGCGATGCACTCTCAATCGGTGGCAACCATTTCATTCATTTGATGCGCCGCAATTTTAACCTCAATGTGCTGCTGTTCAATAACCGTATCTACGGACTTACAAAGGGACAATACTCACCAACATCTGAACGAGGCAAACAGACAACGTCCTCCCCACTCGGTTCGCTGGAGATGCCGTTTAATCCGATTAGCCTTGCATTGGCTTCGGGGGCTACATTCGTGGCGCGTTCCCTTGACAGAGACCCAACGCACCTACGAACCATCATTAAGTCAGCATTTGAACACAAAGGCACCTCCTTCATTGAGATCTATCAAAACTGCAACATCTTCAATGATGGCACCTTCTTTCAATACACAGAAAAGGAGACAAAGGCTGACAATACAGTGTTTTTGGAGCACAACGAACCTCTCGTTTTCGGCGCGCAACGCGATAAGGGCATTCGGTTGAACGGATTCCAACCCGAAGTCGTTGAAACCACAAACGGCAAGTACACCACCGATGACCTCATCGTCCACGACCAGTATGCAGAGAACACCACCCTGGCGAACTTTCTCGCGCGGATGAGCGACATGCCTGACATGCCGCACCCCATCGGTATCTTCCGTAGCATCCGCCAGCCCTGCTACGAGGATCTGATGACGAGCCAGATCCGCACTGCAAAAGAGAGCATGGGTGATGGCGACCTTGAGGCGTTACTTAATGCAGGCGAGACATGGACTGTGTCGTAGGACTGCACTATACTTTGACGTGTTGTGGAATAGATAGCACTAACAAACGTCCTCGATTCGTGAATATTCTACGTCCGTTCGTTCAACAACGCAAGCGGTAGTTTGAAGTCTCGACTTTTCAAGAAGTTGACCGGCTGTCAAATTTAGCAGGACTCCGACAATGAAGATTTACATTTTAACCGACTTAGAAGGGGTTACCATGGTATCCCGCTTCAGTCAAACCCGTGAAGAAGGTCCCCAGAAACAGACTGCCATGAAATTATTGACGCAGGAGGTAAATGCTGCTGTTGATGGCATCCTTGATGTGGATACGGACGCAGAAATTGTGGTCTGGGATGGACACGGGACTGGCGGGATTGATGTGCTTGAATTTCATTCGAAGGCGAAGTTAATTGCGCGGGGTCCTATTCGGCCGCCCTACTATCTTGACGCGACATACGACGCACTCTTTTTCTTAGGACAACACGCCATGGCAGGCACGCCAAACGCGCCGTTGAGTCATACCTATTCTTCTTTGTCAATTGAATACTACAAACTCAACGGGAAAATGATCGGAGAATTCGGATGCCGTGCAGCGTTGGCAGGCACTTTCGATGTCCCAACGGTTTTCATCTCTGGTGACGATAAAGCGGTTGTAGAAGCGAAGCAACTTGTCCCCGGCATTTATAGTGTTGAAACCAAACAGGGACTCGGACAGGAACTCGCGTTGCATCTATCACCGCAACGGTCGCAAGAACTGATTCGAGAGACTGCGGCGGCGGCTTGCCGAAATATCACTGAGATTGCCCCATTGAAAATCGATCCACCTTATGCGTTTGAAGTCCGAGTCCTCGAAGGTAAATCAATTGACAGGTACCTGAAACGGGGTGCCGTGAAGATTGATGATCGCACCGTTAGTTGGCACAGCGATGACCTTTGCGCCCTGTCTATTTAACGCTAAAGAAATCCCGCCTACCTGAATCCATCTTTATCGACCACCCTCAATAATTTGTCTGAATCTCGGATTACACGGATTGCGCGGATTTCACGGATTTTTGCTTCAGTGTGCCGCCTGCCATTCGTGAAAATTTACATCGTAAAAATTCAATTGACAAACTCAACCTTGAGTCATATAATTGACATCGAATGAGTCGGAAGAACATCGAATAGAAACATCAACGCATGAACACACCGATTGAGATATCCAGTTTAGCAGACTACATCAACCAAATAGACGAGATAACCGATCCGGAAAAAAGTTACCTCTATCGCGGTCAGGAAAACGAAACGTGGCGAGTGACCAGCAGTGCGTATCGTCGCTTGGTAAGCGGTGCGGAGACAGCAAAAGAGGAACACGAACAGGGTTCCGATTTTTTGCGTCTCTTGTGTCAGAATTACCTTATAGAAATCATTGATGAGATTAAACTGAGGTACCCATCTACATATAGAGACCTATCCGCTTTAGAGTGCATGGCACATTTGCAGCATAACAGAGTTGCTACAGGGTTAATTGATTTTACGTTTAGCCCTTTGGTTTCCCTTTGGTTTGCATGCACTGATGAGAATACAAATGGCAAGGTTATTGTGTTGGAAAACAATAGTGAGAAAATTAAAGAGATAGCAACTATTGAACAACTTCAACAGGATCTGGAAGTACTTTTTCCGGTCGATCAAGAAAAGTGGTATCTCTGGTCTCCGACTCTGGACAACCAAGTGGTGGAAACCCAACGGATGATTATACAACAATCTGTATTCCTATTTGGCTTACTGGAAGTGGATTCAGAAATGATTGCCCAAGAAATCATAATCCATAGTGATGCTAAAGTGAACATCAGAACGGCCTTAGAAAAAATGGGAATCTCGGAAAAAACCTTATTTTCCGACCTGCTCGGTTTCTTTGAGAGAAATAGTACGGCTCAACCTTAAAACCTTGCAGTCGAAGCGCTTGACTAAAGAGGGGTACAGCGATGGATAACAGATTAACCAACAAAGACGAACTTTTCGCCAAACACTTGCGGCGGGGCGATCAGAGGTTGTTCGCGAAAAAGTACGATGAAGCCATTGAAGACTATAACAAGGCAGTTGCGTTGAAGCCAAACTATGCCCGCATCTATAGCATACGTGGGTATACTTACCGTATCAAAGGTGAGTTTGATTGTGCCATCAAAGACTATACTAAACTGATAGAACTCAGACCGGATAATGCCGATGCATATTGCGATCGCGGGATCGCTTACAGCAGAAATGGCGAATTTGTGCGCGCCATCCAAGACTTCAATAAAGCGATTGAGCTCAAACCGAACCTTGCCGATGCATATAATGGTCGAGGCTTGACGTACCGCCAAATGAATGAAGTCGATCTCGCTATTCAAGATTTTAACACAGCAATAAAACTGAGACCCGATTTTGCTAAAGCGTACAACAATCGAGGCATTGCCTACCGAGATAAAGGCGATGCTGACAAGACACTTGAAGACACCAGCAAAGCAATAGAATTTCAGCCTAACTTCTCACATGCCTATAATAATCGCGGCAATGCTTATGTCAGGAAAGGTATAACGAGCCTCGCTATCAAAGACTTTAACAAAGCGATACATCTGAATCCAGAGCTTGCCGAAGCCTATTGCAATCGCGGTGTCGCTTACGAAAATAGAGGCGAACTTGAGGTTGCTATTAAAGATTACACAAAAGCGATAGAGCTGCAACCCGATTACGTTGTGGCGTATAACAATCGCGGAGTGGTTTACAACAAAAAAGATGAGATTGATCTCGCCCTCAAAGACTTTGACGCGGCGATACAACTCAAGCCAGACTTTGCCAATGCCTACGGTGGTCGCGGTTATGCTT
>JAKZUG010000149.1:0-4888 GCA_047516705.1 Candidatus Poribacteria bacterium
CGCACAACACCCTTTATATTCTGTCCGAGCGATCTCCGAATCGCGACCCTCCCCTCCCTCCTCTGTAGGAGCGATCTCCGTATCGCGACCTCCCGACATTCTGTCCGAGCGATCTCCGAATCGCGACATGTTGGGTTTCGCATGCTTGACAACAGACGTGAAAAAAGTATAATATAGTAAAGGAGGTATAATCCATGATTGAGAACCGGTTAAGAGAACTCTGGGACAATTTACAAGGTAAAAAACCGCATCTACCGCATTTCCTTTCAGAAATCCGTTTAGATGGTATACGTGGACTTGACAATTTGCGGGTATTGATTGATTACCCCGTGAGCGTCATTGCAGGCGGAAACGCCACTGGAAAGTCAACAGTGCTTTTTGCAGCTGCATGTGCCTATAGGGGAACAGATAAAAGAACATTTTTAAACTTGAGGCCATCCAGACTCTTTCCTAATTTTCGTCCGGAAGATGGAGGTCGAGGGGATGAATGGCAAGAGGGTACCATAGATTTCGATTATTTAACATCCGAAGGTGGACTTTCCATGCAATGGCAGCGTTCTAAAAGAAGTTGGAGTTTGAACTTCTTTGGTCGTACAAACGCAAGTCAGCCAGAACGGCAAGTCTATCTCAGAGCTCTAAGCGACTTAAACAGTCTGTCTAGGATAGATGCAACAATCCTACGGAGTAGTAGGACTAGTAGATATGAATTGGAAGAGATCAACCTAACAGCATCACAAATCGAGTTTGCACACCAGATGCTCCCCTTCAGATATTCGGAGGTTGTCAATTTCTCTCGCGGCAGCAAAAACCTCCTTTTTGCCGCACAAGAAAGCGGTGCGAATTACTCTGAATTCAACATGGCAGCTGGGGAACGCGCAATTCTTCGGCTATCACAAGAAATCACACAACTCAACGGAGCACTCGTCTTAATTGACGAAGTGGAAACAGGACTACATCCTTGGGTGCAGCAGCTGCTCATGTTGCATTTACAACAATTGGCACTCCGCAATGACCTACAAATCATCGTAACCTCACACAGTCCTGTCGTTCTTGATTCAGTTCCCGCACGCGGACGCATCTTTCTTGACCGAGATGAAGACTCAGGCAAAATTGTTGTCTGTCCACCCTATCGCGATATAATCCAGAACGCGCTTTATGGACGTTCAAACGAGACACTCAAACTGCTCTGTGAAGACAAAATCGCTGAGGGTATTTTGAAAGGCGTTTTTGATTACCTCCTACCACAAGAAAGAATCAAGTGGGAGTCGATCCATATTGGGCGCGATACAGGAGCAAGCGAGTTTCCACAACACGCACAGACATTAAGAAAATTCGGTCAGATTCAAGACACCGTCTTTATTCTTGATGGCGACCAACGCGGCAGTGAGATAGAAAACAGAATACAAGAGGCAGCGGGAAGAGGTGTCAATATCTCAATATTATTTCTTCATGGTAGAGAGTCACCAGAAAGTTGGCTATGGGACAGGTTAAAAGATATACGTATAGTAGGTGAACAGTTCGGAATTGATCGCCGAGGCTTGTCAACTAAAATGAAACAATTAGATGCTATTTATGGAGCGGCTTCCGATTCACCTGCAGAAATTGCGAAAAGTAAATTTCGGAATTTGTCCGAGAACTTGAATAGAGAAGCACCAGAGATATGCCGAATTCTCGCAAGGTTAGAAGTTGAGCGAAAGGAAAGCGACATCCAACCTTTCGTTGAAGAATTACAACGTATTTTGTTGCTGTGGCGAGAGTAGGAGCGATTTCCGAATCGCGACAGTAATCGTAGGTTGGGTAGAGTTTGCTAAACCCAACATGCCAAGCACCAACAGTGTGAAAGGTAAGCAATGAACACCATACGTATTTTCATCAGCAGCGTTCAAAGAGAATTTGCACAGGAATGGAAGGCACTGCGCGACTATCTGCGGGACGACCCGTTGATGCGGCTGTTCTTTGATGTTTTTTTGTTTGAGGATATGCCAGCGTCAGATCGCCGCCCAGATGCCCTCTATCTGGATGAGGTGGAACAGTGCGATCTCTACGTGGGGTTGTTCGGCAACGACTACGGAACCGAAGACGAAATATCACCGACAGAGCGCGAGTTTGATCAAGCAACTGCTTCTGGCATACACCGTCTTATTTTCGTGAAAGGGACAGATGACAACGACCGACATCCAAAGATGCAGACACTTATCCGTAAAGCACAAACCGGACTCATCCGTAAACGTTTCAACACATCGGAAGAATTAGTAACGGCACTCTACGCAGCGTTACTTGAATATCTTGTTAGTAAAGACCTCATCCGTTCCGAACCTTTTGACGCGGCACCCTGTTCAAAAGCATCGCTGGACGATCTTGACACCGAACAAATGGCTTGGTTTATCCGAATAGCACGCGGTGCCAGGGCGTTCCCGCTAACTGAAGAAGCACCAGCGGAAGAATTGTTGGGACACCTCAATCTCCTAAATGATGGACGACCGACAAACGCGGCGATGTTAGTATTTGGAAAGGCACCACAGCAGTTTCTGATTTCATCGGGGGTTAAGTGTGCCCACTTCCACGGAACACAGGTCGCTAAACCGATTCCGTCCTACCAAATCTACAAAGGAACAGCGTTTCAACTCGTCGATCAAGCGGTAGATTTTGTGCTCAGCAAGATCGCCCTGTCCGTAGGCACGCGGGCAGAGAGCATCCAAGCACCTGTTAGTTACGAGATTCCGAAAGAAGTGGTAACCGAAGCTATCGTCAACGCCGTAGCACATCGGGACTATACCAGTAATGCCAGCGTCCAGGTGATGCTGTTCTCGGATCGGTTTGAGGTATTGAATCCTGGTAGATTGCCACCTTCCTTGACTCTGGAACAACTCCGAGACACGCACCAATCGATGCCCTATAACCGTTTGCTTGCTCGATCCTTGTACCTCAACCGATACATTGAAGAGATGGGAACAGGGACGTTAGACATGATCCGCCGTTGCAGTGATGCTGGTTTACCCGAGCCGGAATTCACTATCAGTAGTGGATTCAAGACAACGATTTGGCGTAGCGCGCCTCCAGAGCAGATTAAGGTGCAGCCAGAGTCACTCCCTGGAGATCTTAAATCGAGAGTGTTAAGTCTACTTACCAACGAGCCAATGTCAAAGTCCGAATTGTCCAAGAAATTGGGACAGAAAAAGATTTCCCAGCAGCTCAACAAGGTTGTGCGAGATCTCCGAAATGATCGGATGATCGAATACACACTGCCTGACAAACCCACCAGCAGGCTGCAGAAGTATCGGTTAACAGACAAGGGGAAATCTGCTTTAGCGAATCTAAAATCATGAGAAATAGATAAGGGAATTCTGTGATGATCCATTAGTTAAAAAACCGCATCTACAGCATTTTCTATGGAATAGATGAAAATACAGCCAGAGTCACAGCCAGAGTCACAGCCAGAGTTTCTACACACCTATCGCCTCTCAGAGATTTTAACTAAGAGGAACCCCTACTGAGGGCTGAAGGCGAACGAACTGTTAAAGGATAAATAAATGAGCACCGTTGGCGAAAGAGAAATACGCACACAGGAACGTGTCGTCACATTCTTCCGTGATGTGTTGGGTTATACCTACCTTGGTCACTGGAAAGAACGTCCGGATAATAGCAACATCGAGAAGGAGCTGCTCACCGATTGGCTGAGCGGCAGAGGGCATGACGATGGGATTATCACCAAAGTGCTGTATGAACTGGGAAAGGCATCGGCACTCGGTGGCAGTAAACCCCTTGTTGAAGCAAACCGAGAGGTATACGGTCAATTACGCTACGGTGTGAATGTCCAACCGAGCACGGGTGAACACCGTGTCACCGTAAAGTTGATCGACTGGGAGAATCCGCTCAATAACGATTTCGGTATCGCCGAAGAGGTAACCCTTAAAGGTGAGAATACCAAACGTCCTGATATAGTGTTATACATCAACGGCATCGCCATCGGTGTCTTGGAGTTAAAACGTTCCACCGTCTCTGTTTCTGAAGGCATCCGACAGAACCTTACCAACCAGAAAGAGGATTTCATCGAATGGTTTTTCTCCACTGTGCAGCTTGTCATGGCAGGTAACGAAACCCAAGGGCTACGCTACGGTACAATTAAAACGCCAGAGAAACACTGGTTGCGCTGGAAAGAGGCAAATGCCGATCCCGCCGCAGGCAATAATCTGTTGCTCCGAGAACTCAGTCAAGTCTGCAACAAAACCCAAATGCTTGACCTCCTGCACAACTTCATCGTATTCGATGCGGGGACCAAGAAGATTTGCCGACATAATCAATTCTTCGGCGTGAAAGCCGCACAAGCACATGTAAAACGCAGGGAGGGCGGCATTATCTGGCACACCCAAGGCAGCGGCAAAAGCCTCATAATGGTCTGGCTCGCAAAATCTATCCTCGAAACCATCCCGAACGCGCGCGTGCTTATCATCACCGATCGCACCGAACTCGACGAACAGATTGAGAAGGTTTTTAATGGGGTCAACGAGGACATCAGGCGGACACGGAGCGGTGCGCATCTCCTGCAAGTCCTCTCGAATTCTGCGGAGCGGTTAGTCTGTTCACTCGTCCACAAGTTCGGCAAATCCGATGAGATAGAAGATTTTGACATTGACAAGTATGTTCAGGACATTGAGAAACATCTGCCGAGAGGGTTCCAACCGAGCGGTGAACTTTTCGTCTTTGTTGACGAATGCCACCGCACGCAGTCTGGAAAACTCCACCGAGTGATGAAGACGCTACTCCCCGATGCAATGTTGATGGGTTTCACAGGCACACCGCTGTTGAAAGGTGACAAACAACGCAGCATTGAAACCTTCGGTCCCTATATCCATACCTACAAGTATGACGAAGCTGTTGAGGATAATGT
>JAKZUG010000150.1:0-5611 GCA_047516705.1 Candidatus Poribacteria bacterium
TGCTAACCGGATGGCGACTAAATTCGGTCAAATAATTCCCGATTTTATCTTGGATATCCCGCGCAGGCACATGGGAACCGACGTAATGGCTGATAAGGACGCCGAACGCAAAGACTTCATCATCTGCTGTCACAGTGTAGCCAGCAAGTGCAGAGACACCACTCAATGTCCCTGTTTTCGCACGCAACACCTTTTCAGCATACACGCCTTGCATCCGATTGCTTAAGGTGCCATCAACACCAGCAATCGGGAGTGATGCCAAATACTCCGGCATCAACTCGAAGTTGTGATACATATAGACCAGCAGCTGCGTGAGCAATTCAGCGTTGAGAAGGTTGTACCGAGAGAGTCCAGAACCGTCAACAAACCGATGTGCCGGCGGTTCGCCTATGGTTTCAGTTAAGAATGTGGTGACAGCATCTCTCCCTTTCTGCCACGTTCCGGGTTCACCCATCACTTCAGCACCGACGGCTTTGAAAAGCAGTTCAGCGATCCAATTGTCGCTCGGTTTGTTCATTAATTTGATGATATCGGCGAGTGGTGGTGATAAGTGTTTAGCAACCGTGTGCGCATCTAACGGAACTGTCCCAGGGACGACATCACCTGTCACCTCAATGCCTTTTTCCACGAGCTCGTTTTTAAGCAGATAGCCGCACGCAAAAGCTCTGCTTCGTGTACTGGGATCGGGCTCTATTTGTCTGATGCTTAAAGCACTGATCAGAAGCGGTTTGTCGTCCCACATCCATCCAGGACCTTCCCGAACAGTATCAAGGTATGTTGCATCAACGATGATGTCGCCTTGTATTGATTTTACGCCGGCTTCAAGTAAAGCATCGACCAGTTTCACTATATCAAAAGGTTGAAGCACCGGGTCGGCTCTACCTTTGAGATAGAGGTTCCCTGTCATTTGTGTATCCGCATTCGCATCAACATAAAGGGTTGTTTCAAACTGGTAGTCTGACCCCAGTTTTGCCAAAGCCGTCGCTGCCGTGAAAAGTTTCGTTGTGGAGGCAGGATGATGTAGTTTGAGGGGATTCTTTTCATAAATCACCTCTCCTGTTGCCACAGCAACAACCTTTATGCCGACGCTTGCTGTTGTGAACAACGTTTCTTGTAAAACGGCATCAATATCGGCGTGTAGTGTTTCGATCGGGTCTGCAGAGGCTGTTGGTAACTGGGTTTCAACGGGTTTCGGCTTTATCACCGATAATCCACAACTTGAGAACAACAACGCTATGCAGACAAGCAAAATAGTGTAGGTTTTCATGATAATTAAATAATAGCACAATTGCGTCGATTATGAAAGGAAAAGGAGGCATGCTTTTGCTTATCTTTGCTTTACATTTAGGGACGGTTCAATCGGTTGCGCTCCCAATTGAAAAAGTGCATTGTTTACGGGTGTTTCAAAGGTGAAAACGGGTTTGCCCCATGCCACTACCATCTGTGCGAATTCCAACGTTTTGCTGTCTTCAGCGGCATACGCGATACAGATTTTGTCTGCAAGTGCTGCAACGAAAGCGTTGCGTTGGTTCGCCAATGCAGCAGTCGATTGGTGGCGATTCTCGAAGATGGATAAGATTAATAACCTTTCTTCGGTGAATGCGTCTTTCCACGCTGGTTTCAGTCGCATCTTTTCGATGCTCCGTGCCGGGCATAAGAGAATCGGTTGTGCCCCACGCAGTAAGACGCGTAGGCATTCCTGTTCAACTGGGGAGTGATAGCCACCAATCGTGGGAACCCCCGTTTCCTTGAATTTCTGAGCCAAGTCATGTGCTTTCAAGATGATTTCTCCGGGACATTTGCTGGAGCAAAAGAGTGCCCAAAGATCTCCATTTAAACTGGTGTTTTGTCCTGGCAACAAGTTGATATTCCCGAGCATCCAGATCGTTGCTGGGGTTTCTATTTTTAGATAATCTTTCAACCCTTCCGGGTAATTCAGGTCTTTTTGTGTGATGTGTTGAATTGACTGCGTCACTTCCCAATCCTGTGTGATATTTAGTGGTATGACTGATAAGGTTTGAATACTATCACTGCCTTGTGAAGGCACTTAAACCTTAGTAGTATCATTTTAACAGAAGTTGGCAATTAGTGCCAGAGTATAACTTATTGGGTAGGGTCATTTAGTTCTCCGATAAGTGCAAACGTTAAATCGAAACGTCCCACTGTAGGAGCGATCTCCGAATCGCGACCTACAAAACGAATTGGATAAAACTGAAAACTAAATAGCCCTATTATTGGGTAGAAACATTCAGCTTTCCATTCTGTGGGTTTCTCTATTATGGTAGGTGCGGTTTCCAACCGTACCATACGTGTCAATTTAGGGTTTCCGTGGTGCCGGAGTGCCGTAGGTTGGGTAGAGCGGAACAGAAAACGCAGATGTGGATGTTCCAAATACCCCTGAAATCCGACCTGTCGCCATATCCACCCAAGAACGCAGCGAAACCCAACTTCATACCGCCAGAGTCCCGGATACTTCACAACAGAAGCGTTGGGTTTTACTCGGTCTCTGTTTGATGTAGCATGTATGGAGAGACATCATTTTTTATTACTTTTCAGGGATTTGATGGAGTCCGTTCTATCCAACCTACGATGCTATATACAATTTTTCTTAAATTGACACCTATGGGGCGGTTTTCAACCGCACCGGATCTGCACCAAGGTCCACTGAGTTGTCATGTCCTTAGCCCCAGCGGGGTGACAGGTGTATGGGCAAGCTAAATGTTCCTTTGAAAAATGTCGTTGACCCAACGGTGAATGCCTGCTAAAATCACATCATTCGGCTTTTACAATAGACCATTAGATCTGACGAAATATTTGGGGTGTCACTTATGGAACAATATTTAGAGATTCAAAAACCTGAACTTGACTATACTTACGAGTTTGAGGTCGATCAACTCTCTCAGATGTCCGAATGCTTGGAGGCACACGGTTTCGCGATTGTCAAAGATGTCTTGCCTCCTGAGTTAGTCGATAGTCTAAAGCAAGCAGTCTTTGATGGGACGGATCCTAACAAAGAGTTAGAACATGGGCAGAGCCGAACCCGACACGCGTGGGTTGAGTCTGGACCGGGAGCTTGGCAGCTGCTCGGATATGATCCCTTTATGAAAATCCATCGTCACCTAATCGGCACAGAAGAGATGACTGTTCATCGGTCTGCCGCTATCATCCGGATGCCCGGATCCCAGCCTGTCGGGTGGCACACAGACTGGTGCGGGTTTTCGACAGACGCACCGAAAAATTCGGGTGACGTGCTGAACCGTGGGTTGTGGCCCTCAGGCAAATGGTTTTACTTGACCGGTTCTCGTCCGGAACACGGTGGGTTATGCGTGATTGAGGATTCTCATGTCGAGAACTGGAAGGGACCGGAAGGGTTCAACATGACGGCGGACAGACGTTCCTTTTACAAGATCGGTGAAGAGGAAAAAGCGTACGTCGGTTTTGATATTCCCGGGTTAGTCCCGCTCTTCACGAATCCGGGGGATATGATTGTATTTGCGCATCGGACGTATCACGGCGCATTCCCAAATCAGATTGACGAGGTTCGGCTGTCGTGTGCCATCGGTTTTCGGAGTCGCGACCACCACATCAACATTCCGTGGGAGATCCCAGACGATGGTAGGCAGTTCTTAGCGGATTTACCACCACATTTCCAGCAATATACACACGGTTATACCAGCATTGATGTGGCTTGGCGAGGCTAAGAGTGTGTCAATTCCTACGCGTCTTGTAGGAGCGAGCTGTGCTCGCGATACTCACAACGAATGTCGTATCAAACAGAAAGTTGACGATGGGGTTCAGGCGGCGCGCCGTTTTGTAGCCAAACGATAGGCTGCTCTTCTGAACGATCAGGATTTACCCAGATAATATATTGGATTTCGCCAACCTGTTGAGATGCTCGTTTGAAAAGCTGCCGGACGGTTTCATCAAGTGAAATGATGGTCTGATCGGTCGCGAGTGCCGCTCCGAGTAGGTGAAAATCTTTTTTCATGACTTCAATCTCATCTTCATCGCTTGTTGTGTTTGTGACCTTGTCTTGGAGTTCTAAATGCTCTGGTAGATTGATGCGATCTATTTTTCTGCGCGCATACATTGATACTTTCCACTCATGGGCAAAGCCAGATCGATGCCTTTTCCACTCATCGCTGATTTTTCTTGTCATCACCACCCTATGATTCTGCGACCTCACTTCCTTTAGGAAATCACGACAGTGAATGGCTCGTGGATCGGTCGCATCTTCGTCACCAGAGGCTTGGGCAACATCAGTGTCAATCACCAGCCGTTTTAAATCTCTTGCTCTCACGAAGTCTCCTTGTTGCCAAATTTAACGTTATCAACGGCATCAAGGAAACGGCTCTGCACGTTGAGACTGACATCATCAAAATCTACGGGCCAATCACCATAAGTCCCCGCTTCGTCTAAGTCCACGCTATTAACTTCGGTCGCACCATCTTCGCTCCGCGTGAACCAGTGCAGTTTCACCAACTCCGGTGAGAGATCTCCTTCGGCAACAAGCGTTTGAATCCCCAAAAGTAGCAGTGAACTGTGTGTTTCTGCGACGACGCGCACACCCCGTTTTGCCGCGTCTGCCAATACTCGCACCAATGCGACTTGTGCACGGGGGTGGAGGTGCAGCTCAGGTTGTTCAAGATAAACTAACCGTCCTTGCTCCGCTGCAGTCAATGCCACTACAACGGGCAAAACTTGGGATACTCCAAACCCCACATCGGCAATGTTGACCATGTCCGTTTCGTCAGTGTTTTTGTACTGGGAGCGGCCGACTTGAACTTCAATGCCAACATCCCCGACTCTTTTGGTGCCGACTATCCCAGTCAATCCAAGTGTCTGGAGGGCGTTGATCACTGTTTTCAGGCGTTTGTCTTTCGTCTCTTGCCACTCGTGAATAGTGCTCGCAGCGTAATTTTCAAAGGTGCCGGGATACCGGGGACCGGTGCTGGTGAGTTTGTAAATGCGTTCTGGACTGCCTCGTAATCCGGGGAGGTGAATAGTGTAGAAGATATCGGACTCAACGTGGGGGGTAACGTTGTAAAGGTGATTATCCTCTTGGGATTCAAAACGCAAAAAACAGTGTGAACGCTTCACCGCGTCAAAATCCTTGCGCAGCGGAGCTTGATCTCCAAGTGCCCTAATTTCTTCGGGTGACATTTCAGGGAACAGGGTAAAATGTTTGAAAGGTAATGGTTGGCCAGCTTGTTTTATTTCAGTTGTCATTTTGACAAGTTCAATTCCGCGTTGTCCCTTTCTGAAAGTCGTCGCCACCGCGTAAGAAAAATCAGGCACACAAGTCTCAACCCGAATTTGAAAACGATCTGTTTTTTTGCCATCGGTTAACGTGGACAAAAATTGCTCCACCTCAGTGAATTGTACGTTCGGCCCATCAATCTTCAGTGGACCCGGATCATAGGGTGCCTCCAGTGTCTGCTTCAGCATCAGTAGTGGTTGCATGATACTGGATTTCCCGGAGCTGTTCGCGCCAGCAAGGATCGTCAGCGGACGGATGTCAATTGCACACTCCTCCGCTATTGATTTGAAACCCTTCACGGCTATCTTAGTGATGCCTGAGATGTTTTTTTCCGACATGTGAGACCTATTC
>JAKZUG010000151.1:0-4525 GCA_047516705.1 Candidatus Poribacteria bacterium
GTTGTGAATCCATCCGAGCACAGCGTCAATTTCGGTGACATTTTCTCTCATAAATTCGGTATCGGTATAGATGATGTGATATTTGAAATGCTTATTCGATTGTATCTCTGCCAAATGTTCAACTGCCTTTCTTTTCGCCTCAACAGTTGGGTTCATACGATCTCTCTCGGACTTTATCTCAACGATGTAGAATTCGCCAGATTTCTTGACAATCACAAAATCAGGGAAATAGCGGTGGTAATTGTCGTCAACGCCTTTGTATTCAAAATGGAAATCTGTTTTCTTAGGATCCGTCAAGCCACCGGTAAACAGAAATATTTCCACATCCTCCATTGACGTATTTAGCGAATCCAAGACGACCTCGAAAAACTCCCGCTCTGGTTTAGTGTCAAAGTTATACGGTGTATAGTGAAAACTGAGATCGCGTTCATCAGGCAAGTCATCCTCATTAAATAGCAACCTGTCGTCTCTCATCCGTTCGGCGTTTCGCTTTTGTATCCGTAACCGGTGGATGTAACCGCCATCGGTATCTTTTTCAAAAAGAAGATTCCCCTCATCATCGTGCGTATGGATAAGCGCGAGCACTTCAGACACCTCATCTTCAATCACCTTATAATTTTGTAACTGGCTTTCCACCTGCTGGAACAACGAGTAGAGGTGTCCGTTCGGGACTTCACCCTCTGGATAAAGCCGTTTGAGCTTTTTGAGGGTCTCTATAAAGGGGAGATGGTAGTTTGTTCCAATACGGCGTGCCAGCGTGTAGCAGTCGGTTGTCCGGTTAACGACCTCAATTTTGTCTGTCTCTTCGATGCCAGTAAGTGGGGAGGTGCTGCCACCTCGCGTGAAATTGGGAGTCAGTAAGTTACGAATAATCGGTGGCGGTTCTTGCACGTCGGTAGGGACGCTCAACTGGATTTCTGTGGATGCATGTTCATCCCGGACAACGCGAGACACCAATCGAGAAATTTCAAGTTTAGGCAATTCCACCTTGCGAATGCGAATTTCGACCTCCTCCGTCCCGGCGGTATGTCCGCTCAGTCTGCCGAGGGTGGTGCCGAAGTTTTCCTCCAGTTCCTTATCTAAAATGAGTCTGTTCTTTGTGTCCAAAAAGATCTTCGCGGGATGCATATTGCCTTCCACCTGACGGAGACATCGCGTTGAGGCTTGCAAGACAAAATTGCTACTCGTTGTCTGCTCCTTAATCAACGCACAAGCAAAGAGACTGGGGCAGTTCCACCCCTCCACACCTTTACCGATAAGCAGTAGGATACGCTTTTGACTGTCAGGATTGTTAAGTCGGTTAAACTCGTCAATCTCGGCTTGACTTGATTTTTGTGTATTGACGAGTATCAGGGTGGAACTCTCACCAATTTCTGCCAGGGCTTTTTCAATATGTATTTTTGAGGTGTCTAAGTGTTCTTGGGTCTTGAAGTAGAAGGCGATCTTCGCTTTCGCGCCGTTGGGCAGTGCTACGTCCCCGAAGTTTTCAAAAAACAGGTCTATCACGTTCCCAATGACTTCTTCCTCAGAACCATCTCCAATATGGTAGTGAACTATTCCGCGGTAGAGGCTCTTAAGGATGTTGTCTTTTATGCCTTCGCCCAGGCTATACCACGCGACGACTTCGCGGAGCATCTGTCGTTTATAGTAAGGGGTGCCGGTGGTGTTGATAACGGCAATGACCCCTTTTTTCTCTTTGATATAGTTGACAGTTTCGCGCACCCGTTTGAGCTCTTTGTCCATTCTATTACCATAGGTATGGTGCGCCTCGTCTGAGAAAACGCCTAAACTCGGCAGGCTTGTAATCTTTTGGAGACGGAGGTTCGCCTCTAACTCTGCCTGCTCCTTCTTCTCCTTAAACGTCAGTTCTGTCTGATTCGTTCGCCTCCTGACATTAGCTCGAAGCGCGATTTTTTCTGTGTTCGTGACAATGACATTGTAAGCGCTGCCAGTCTGAACCTGAATTTCTTTTGCTCCTGATTGTGGGTAGGTAATCTTGAGATTGGCGAGGAAGTCACGGTGGAGACTGGACGGTAGAATCTGATCGAAAGGGATGTCGCTAATCTCGCGTAGACTCTCAATAATCGTTGTGCCGGGGGCGAAGACAAGGGCGTTTTTCATGAAGTCGCCTTCTGGATACCGGAGTGCCATCGCGAATTCGGTTGCGATAATAGTGCCGATAAGCACTGTTTTGCCGGTGCCCATGGCGAGCGCAAAGATGTAGCTCGGGTAGGGAAGCGTCACGGCTTCATGAACGGGATCAATTCGCTTTTGTCTAACGAATTCTGGGTCATTTTTTACCCTCTCAATGACTGTATCAACATCGGGAATCCATTGAAGTTCGGTCGGATCTATTGGAATACCCAACGCTTCAAAGAAATCTCGTTTATCGTCGCTGTAGTAGTGTTTGTAGAGGTCAACGATGTGCGGGGTTTTTCTTACAAGTCTCAGAAACCAGTAAAGTTCCAATGATTGGAATTGCGGTTCACGGAGGTATTTGAGGGAAATTCCTTCTTGGGGTTCGCCTTCAAACTGATAGCGTAGCACTTCTCCAATGAGAGGATAATCTGGGCAGGGGTGTCCTTCTTTACGCCAATTGAGTGTATCGTCACGTAGTTTTTCAAAAAGGTGTTTCATGTGTCTCCCGTAAGTTGCGCGTTTATTTTTGTGATGAACTTCTACAACGTGTGATTTATCACTCAACGCCTCGTTCTACAAAGTATCCCATCATGTCGGTGTGGATTTGATTAAACCTTTGATCGAAGAAAGTATCTTCACGAGGATTTTCCTTGAGTAAAGGAAACAGAAAGTCACTAAATGAACGCTTTTGGTTGCTTTTAACCTCCATCCGCCATTTTACCCATCTGTCAAGATGGACATGAAAAGGAGTATCGCTAAGATACGGTTCTAAGGATTCAAGATCCCCTATCGTTAATACTGCCAAAGGTTTAATGTCTAAATCCGCCTTCTGATGGATATCCTTCATAAGCCGTTGGAATTCCAGATTCAAAAACCAGTTCATGCACAGCACAGAAAACATCCGATCAGAGAGAACTAGGACCGGATAGATTTTCTTAAGGTTGGATATATTTATCCCTTCAATGCTTCGTCTTTGCGCTTCGTCTGAATGAAACAGAGACTGGATAGCATTACACAGTTGCTTTATACCTCTTGCTTTTCCAGGTCTTTCACCTTCAATAATTTTGTCCTTAAGCTCCGCGTAGAGTGTATCAAAATCACCGCTAAACTTGCTTTCCGCACGTAAGAGAGGGGCTTTGCATTCTAACAAGATTAGAGTGTCCGCACCATGGATTACGGCATCGGTACACTCTTCCTCTTGTCCTTGATCATACTTTGGAGCAATAATGTAATTTTCCACGCGCGGCTCTTGGTCATCTATTCCGCGCTTAATTATTGATGCTGTGTAATCCTCGAAAATGTCTCCCCATAAAGCAATAATTTTCTCACCATCGCCTCGGCGTTGTTTTTCTAATTGGTTACGCATAATCCAGAACACGCCAGTTTGAAGTTTTTCCAAAAGAAAACTGAAATCAATACAAAGTATCCGATTCTCACTTACTTCTACCAGCGGGTATTGACGCCATAAGCGAAATTCGTTTTTAAAACTGGAAAAATTCTCTGCTTTCTCCTTTAGCTCATCTATTGAGACGCAGGTATATCGCAGAAATTTCTCGTACAAGGGAACAAGGTCAGGGACTGAGCTCGGACCAAAGAACAAAGATTCGTCCCTTGAAGGATCCTGCCTAATAATTTCTTTTGGTGAACAATTCCAATACACCGCAAAAATACTGAAAACGAGATGTTGGTAGTCTTTTAGTGTTAATCCTGTAGCCTCAAAGAAAATTTGGTTCGCATCAACCCCCAAGCGGGCATCCTGAATATTAACAAGACGATTCAAGAATTCCGCGGATCTAACCGTTAAAAACTTGGTTCTATACTCAGGCGAAGGGTTGATAGCGTATTCTACAATTGAAATAGAATCAGCTATTATTTGTTTATCAACTTCCCCCTCGGAGGTTGTATCAGGCGCAGAACTGCCTTCGTCAAGCATCCCGTTAGCAATTAGGTAACATCTTGCTAGGTCGTTTCGGGCATTAACTCTATCAAGAGTATAGGTGCTGTGTGGATCAGAGACTCGAGCACTTTCGATTAACAAGCGAAGGGTGGATTGCCTATTGAAAATAATATGTCCTTGCAAGTCGATTAGACCTTGCAAATCGACAAAGCCCCGCAAGTCGCTAAGATCACCAGTTGTAAACCAAACATCAGGACAGAAAACTTCCTTAAGTATCTCCTCGTCCGATGAAAAGTCTCTACTGCGCTGGAGTAGGAGGTTAATTCTGGCAAGGGTTATCAGAATATCCCTATAATTGAATTTGCGCAAGGTTTGTGTTAACTCTTCCAGTGATTCTGTGTAACCAAGTTTACGCGCTGTAAGAACCGGAGAGACAATCATATTTCCAATGTCTAACTGTTTTAGTGGAGATCTATTCATAATGTAAGT
>JAKZUG010000152.1:0-14632 GCA_047516705.1 Candidatus Poribacteria bacterium
GCAACTCGGTGAGTTGCAAACAGGTTATGAAGACATTCATATTTCCGTCGCGGGTATGCGTGCCGTAGATTTTATCGCGGAAAGTCGCTTGCTTTCCGAGCAAGACGCGCTTAAAACTTTTACCATCTAAATCGTCCGGTGGTTCACCGCCTGCGATGTCTATGAGCGTCGCAAAGAAATCGACGTGTGAAATCATTGCATCGGCGACGGTATTCGCAGAAATCTCGTTGCGCCACCTCGCGATGAACGGCAGGCGCGTACCGGTATCGTACAAAGTCCATTTACAGTGTGGCCACTCGGATCCGTGGTCAGTTGTGTAGATGAACAGTGTATTGTCGGCATATCCGTGTGTCTCCAGCATTTTGTCAACTTCGCCGATACGGGTATCCATCGTGGTGATGTCTTGATAGTAGTTGGCAAGCGCATTTCGGGCAATGGGTGTATCAGCAATATAAAGTGGCAAGGGTAAGGTGTCAGGATCGTAAATTTTGTTCGGTTCCCATGTAACATGCGGGTTACTGTCGCCGAGAATGAGGCAGATGGGTTGATCCGGATTCTCTTGTTGATGGCTTGCCAGAAAACGTTCTACAGGTGCCGTATCGAGCCCCTCTGCCCGGTATTTCCGTTGATGCTCGGCACATTTAGGGAGAAAACCGCCGATGTATTCAAAATCGAAAAGTGTTTCCGGCTTCACATGTGTCTTCCCGGCGATTGCGACGCGATAGCCGAGTTCCCGGAGCGTATTCGGTAGAGTTTTGAGATGTGCATGGCACGCCGTATGATTTCCCATTGCGCCGTGCCGCGCCGGATAAAGCCCTGTATAAAGGGTGGAACGTGAGGGTGCGCACGTCGGTGTCGGCGTAAAAGCGTGCGTGAAACGGATTCCGTCTTCAGCAATGCTATCTAAGTGTGGCGTTTGGATATATTCGTTCCCGTAGCAACCGAGGTATTCCGAACCGTGGTCATCGGAAAGGTAGACGACAATATTTGGCTTCTTCAATGCCATTGATTAGTAGTCCTTAGCAGGTGGAAACGGCTTCGGTTTTTCAAGAGTTTCACTTTCCATTGGGACAGCTTCCGGTGGGAATTGTGTACAAATTTCACCGTTCTTCATCGCCCATCGGAAGTTCTGCCAAAAGCGTTTGCTTGTCTTGGCAATCTCAGGGTTTGTCCAGACCCCTGCGACAGCAATACGACTGTGCTCGCTTTGGTTCGGCGGGCTATAGTGCCACATACTGCTGTGCCAGAAGACGACATCTCCGGGACCTAACTCAATATGATGTACACCATACTTTGTGATCATTTCTTGAACGGCTTCACGTGGCAGTTCGCCGTGGATGCTATCTGGATACAGGACGTGTTCAACGATCTCCGTTTTGTGGCTACCGGGTATAAACTGCATGCATCCATTCTCTCGCGTCGCAGGTTCAAGGGGCATCCAGAAGTTGAAAGGCTCCGTTTCACCGTCGCGCCAGAGACCGTTGTCTTGGTGCCATGGGGTTGCACTACCAGTATTCGCCGGTTTAAGGAAGCAGCTATTGAACTTCACAATGATGTCATTGCCGAGGAAATAGCGTGCGATGTTGAGTAATGCGGGACCGGCATGAACATTGTGCCATATCAGCGGCGATTGCACGCAGAAGTTGCTGAGTTTACGATAGCGTGCGATGCGTCCTTGTGGTGAATCTTCCATCGGATTCATCGGATCGAAATCGACAAATTTTCCCGGATCGGGCAGCATGATAACGTTGCGGATAACCCCACGGAGTTCCGCCGTCACATCTTGTGGGATAACATCTCGGAGGATAAAATAACCCTCGGTCTCATAGTGTGCCTTCTGTTCAGCGTTTGGTTGCCATCGCGTCATTGTAATGTTCTTTCTCCCGTTGTAATACCATTTCTGATATATTATGTTTCATTTACGGAAGATATTTCCCAAATAAGGTGCTATCGGTGTAAGAAACCCCCTAAATCCCCCTTATCAGGGGACTTCTGGGGACTACCTGTTATGAAAACCATACAAATAGAAATGGTATTATATTGATAACACTTGCAAGCACGTATATCAACTGCCTCAACGATTCTTGAGCCGTCCCCAAGTTGTTGTAAGTAAACCGTTCGGGGAAACAGGCAGAACCGCTTCTACACCTTTCATCAACTCAGCAATCTCTGCCTCCGTTATGCCGCGGTCAAAGAAGATGACTTCATCCAATCTACCGATGAATTTTTCACCGCCGAAGGTACCGAAAAGTAGCTCGCCTGCCTGATCTATATCGCCGCCCTGTTTGACGGCAGCTTCAAGCGTGCCATCTACATAAAGTTGCATCTCATTTCCATTGTAGAGTCCAACAATGTGATACCATTTTTCGGGTTCAATGACGCTTGTTCCCCAGACCCCGCCGGTAAATCCACCGCCTGACCAGATACCGAAAACATAGCCTCCCGGCACTCTCTCATTTGCTCCCTGTACCTCCAACAGATAGGAACCGTTCTTTCGGATAGCGGTATCGGAAACGTCTTTAGTCATGTAGACCCAGGTTGCGATGCTCATCTCTTTTTTGAAATTGAGGCTATCCGAGTGTTCAACGGTCACGACATGCGGTGGTTCAAATTCTAATGCGCCCCCGAATTTGCCTTCTGCCCATTTCGCTCCACTGATCGCGCCATCATTCCCATTGCCCGATGTATCTCCAGCAGTCCCACCTTTGCCTTCATCAAAAAGCCAGATACCAACAGCATCATCCAGCAACTCGGCAGAAAGCGGATATGTTGCTATACACAAGCCATAAATGATAACAAACCCAAATATATGTTTCATGTTTTTTCCCTCTTGACGATAGATATATGAGTTTAGCAGAAAGAAAAAAATGTGTCAAGGATATGGACGTGTCTTTTTTCGTTGAATCGCTTATAAAAATATGATAAATTGAAAATAAGTACTACGCTGTGAATTGACTAATGCTGACTCAAGAAATGATAACCGATGTCCCAATGGATCCGGGTGTTTACTTTTTCCGTGGAGCCACGGGGACAATCCTCTATATCGGCAAGGCGAAATGTTTGCGGAAGCGGGTGCGCTCTTATCTCCATAAAACGAAAAGCCGCCCAAGCAAAATCAAACGGCTTATCCGGTGGACAACAGATGTCCGATATCAGGTTTGTCGTTCAGAACAGGAAGCCCTCTTCCTTGAATCGCGACTGATCCAAGAATATCAACCCTCCTATAACACTGCTCTGAAATATGGAAGGACATCTTGGTATATTCGGATAGACGTTGGAGAGGCTTTTCCGCGCCTTGATCGTGTGTCCGAAACACAACCAGAAGATGGTGCGAGATATTTTGGACCGTTGTCGAGTCGCCGATGGACAGATGAAGCGATTGACGTTTTACAGCGGATCTTTCCGGTTCGCACATGTGAAGGTGAGATTACACCGATTCCGGGGTTTCGCGCCTGTTTCCAGTATGACTTAAAGCGGTGTGATGCCCCCTGTGCAGCACTCATTACGCGCGAACGCTATGGAGAGATGATTACAGACATCGTCGATTTGCTGGATGGGGAGTATGAAAAAGTGCAGACGCGTCTGGTTTCCAAACGGGATAGCGCGTCGGAGGCTCTGCAATTTGAGAGCGCTGCTGCGTTGCACAAGCAGCTGCAACGGATCCAAAAAGTCTTTACGTTCTTAGATGTACATCGGAGGTGAAGTAGCGGTGAGAGAAAAAACACAAAAAGAGATCCTTGGTGGGTCCGATGGAAAAGCACGATGCAGTTGTGGACGACTCCGCTATCCGCGTTATCCCGTGTGTCCCAAATGTTACTATGAGGGACCACAGACACCTACATCTCCGAAAAAAGTATCACGTGAGGAATTGCTTAAAATGCAGACTCCTAAACGGATGTCGCTTTCCGATCGGCAGGAACGAATTCAATTCTTGGAAAATCGGTATGGACAGAAATTGCGGGGGCAGGATATTCGCTTCATGAAAAATTCGCAATTATACGCGCTATCAGAGCAGGCAGGATATCGTCAATGATAAATTTTTGGAGATTTGGTGTGTGATTTTGGATGTACCTACCTTATGCAAAAAAATATTGCGAAAAAAATTAATATGTGTTAAAATGACAGATAAGTAATACAAGAGACATGACTTAGAACTCTCTAAATTTAAAAATATAGGAAAATCTTGACAAAACTATTTTTTGAGACATTCATCTCCTCAAAGCGGTAAACGTAGGCGTTTCGGGGGTTCAATTCCCCCTTACCGTATCCAGTAGAGTCGTGTAAAAACTAAATACACCCTACAATAATCAAGTAGGTTCTACTGTGATGGGTTCATACGCGAGTGAGACGAACCCAGACACTGTGAGGACACTCGGAAGTTAAGAGCGTTAGTGTTTCGGCACTAACTTTGTAGATTTCACCATGCTCCCAAGGGGGCGTGCAAACCGAGGTTTCTATAGATTTTTATAGAAACGCTCAGGTTAAAAGGAACAGGTTAACCCATGCGTATAGCGAAATTATCGCTGATTTGTCTTATCGCCTTTGCATTCATGGTAGGTTGTGGCATGATGGGGAAAAAGGCAGAGATGTCTGAGTCAACCACTACAGCTGCTATGGAAGGAACTGCAACAGAAGCCGAAATGAAGGGTGATACAGTAGAAGCCGTGGAGGAAACCGCCGTTGAAGAGATCACACTGAATGTCACAGGGATGACGTGAGGCAATTGTACCAGTGCGGTGCAGGGTGCACTCAGCAAGGTTACCGGTGTTTCTGAAGTGGTGAGCGTCTCTATGGCGAGCAACACGGCTGTCCTAAAGGTTGAGAAGGGCAAAGTCGCGACTGATGCCCTGATTAAGGCTGTTGAAGCAGATCCGCGCTTTAAGGCGACGGTTGCCAATTAGTGGCATATAAAGAAGGGCGGATTTATCCGCCCTTTCTATATTAGTTGAAGGGCGAATCATATTTCCTTTGCGCCCTTAATCGGATATAGTTTAACGCATTAGATATAAAGTTGAAGGGGCGCGATTGGAAAATCGCTCTTATAATTAAGGGGAATAAACTTATGCGTCAGTTAAACGTGAGCGTGCTATTTGTCTGCTTTGCAGCACTTTTATTTGTTTTTGCTTGTGCAGACACGTCAAAGAAACCGGCAGATGCTCCAAGTCAAACGGCAGAGGAAACGACAGAAACACCGACTCAAACGGCAGAAGCAAGCATTGAAGAAGTGACACTGACTGTCACGGGCATGACGTGAGGCGTGTGTACCAGTGCGGTGCAGGATGCACTCACGAAGGTTACCGGTGTTTCTGAAGTTGTCAGTGTTTCTATGGCTGAGAACAAAGCTGTGGTGAAAATTGAAAAGGGTAAGGTTGAGACGGACGTGCTCGTGAAGGCTGTCACAGAGGCGGGTTTCAGCGCGTCGCTCGCCGAATAAAATAGGTTGGAAGGGTGAGCACTGCCCACCCTTCATTTTACGAAAGAAAATAAATTGATGCGGAGGCTTTTTTCAAGAACATCGTAATGCATAAAATAGATGCTATTTTCTTATGGAGCATGCTCTTTGTATGGCTAATGCAATCAATGCCAACGTTTGCCGAAGAAATTCCCCCCGTATTTGAAACGATTGACCCGTATTTGGCTACCCCCGCCCCCGGCCACATCTACGAAATCCCCGTCGTCATCATGAGGTTTTTACCGACTGCAGATGGCGAAAATTTGGATGTATCCAAGGCACCCGATTTAGGTAAAATTTCCTTGACGGAACTGAAAGCAAGAATTGATGCTTTTGATAAGCGGGTTAAGTTTATGCTTGAAGAGGGTACCCGATTTAGAGGGTATAAAGACCCGACAGCACTGCCTTCGTTAGGCTATCGGGTGGTTGAATACATTACTGTTTATGAACAAACACCGCTCGGGCCGGTTATCGGTCACGAAGATGAAATTCCTGTCTATGCTCCTGATTTTCACCAAATCTTCAATAGATTTAACATGGAACATTATGTTAACGACTTAGGTGTCAAAGAGATTTGGGTATGGATGGGCGCGCGGGTCGGTCCCACTGTTCCGCTCACTGAAAAACGCCTACACTGGTGGGAATCAAACATGTCAAGTCCTTTGACCGGGGATGTTTCCAATAGTAACATGGATAACGCCGATTTACCCGTATATAACTCAACCTATACCGTGTATGGGCAAAATTTCGGGCGGAGCCATGCGGAAGCAGTTCATAACCATGGCCATCAATTGGAAGCGATATTAAGCCATGTCAATCATTTGCAATATGGCAATGCTGATCTCTTTTGGAAAAAATTTGTCGGGAAAGATGAGGCCGGGGACTTCATCACAGGGCGCGCAGGCTGGACACACATGCCACCGAATACAACGAAACACTACGATTATACCCAAAACACAACGCTCGTGGAAAGCGATATTGAAGATTGGACTCCAGATAATAGCGGTTCAAAGAAATTAGTCAACGTTGATACATACGGAAATTTGACGTATCCATGGCCAGACGCGAATCCTGCCGATATTCCGCAACGGGTAGAGGCACAATGGTATATCTATTGGATGCAGAATATGCCAGGTCATGAAAACCAGATTCAATACGACAACAAGGACATGACAAATTGGTGGGCGTTTACAGCGAACTGGGATACGGCGGTTTCCTCTGGCGTGCGCCTTGTCTTCCAAACACCAGATGAGGTCGGTTTTACGGAGATGAGCGATGAATTTGATGGAGGCGGGCACACCCTTCAATCGTTTTGGCAAATCAGAAACGCGGATAAAAGTTCTTGGGAGTTAAAAGATGGGCAACTCGTCATTGATGCTGGCTTCAATCAGAACTTGTGGGGCAATGATACTACCACGCGTTTCTATCAGGTCACAGACAGGAATGAGTTTGAGATTGAAACCGCAATGACTGTCAACTATTCGGATGCGTGTGCAGTTGCTGGCATCATCGTTTATTCAGCAACGGGCGAATGGGTAACTCTAAAGTTGTGGGGGCACAGCAAAGACGCAGCAATACTCTCACTTCAACGCCGCGGACAGGGGCTTGCACCTGATATTCACCTACAACCGCGCAAAGGTGTTATTCCGATTCAGCTGCGTATTAAACGGAGCAACGACGATTTTGAGGCGTGGTACAAGCCGAATGCACAAGGCGATTGGGTTCCCGCCGGAAGCGCGGCTGTTGCCCTCCAAGGTCCTGTTGAAATCGGCATCTACGCTGGTATTTGCGAGGACGAAGGTCCCGGGAAACTCAACGTCACGTTTGACTATTTCCGGGTAACCTTAAAGTGAAGTAACACCTGTTGCTCGGCTCCTTGCAGTTCTATGTTTAACCTACTGTTTTTTCGCGAAAAGCGGGTTTTCGAGTAGGGATTGTACCTCATAAATAGAACCTTTCAACTCCGAGTAAGGTTCCGGCATCCGAACTGGGGCAGCTACCATACGGGGTTGATTCGTCGGTTCGCCACGGATAATGAAGTCGTTGAAAGTCTCCCAATCTGGGATACCTTTTAAGGGCCAAGCATCTACCGCGCAATACTGGAAGAGAAGTAAGCGACGCTGTTTATCAGAGGTGTTCGGGGCAGAACCGTGTAACGCCCGAACATGATGGATTGTAATCCCACCTGCTTTCAACTCAACGGGCACCGCGCCCTCTGGTGTGAAATCGGGATCTGTCACTGCCCCGATAAAAGCACCATCTTGGTGGTGATCTAAAGTCGGACCTTTGTGAGAACCGGGAAGTATCATCAGTGCGCCGTTCTCTACAGTCATATCGTCAATCACGATACCGACCGCGAGCAGATCATCGTTGGTATGTGGGTAAAACGCCCAATCCTGATGCCATTCAACTGGGCTTCCGAACTCTGGATACTTCATATTCAATTTATGCCCATTATACCGAACGCCGGATCCAATAAGTTGTTCTACAATATCCAGAATTTTGGGGTGCCGTAAGGTTTGGTCGTAGACGGTATGGTATAATGCCGGGCTTTTGATACGACGCACGCGCGGGTTCGCTGCGGTATGCCCGGGTTCCAGATCAAAGATGTCGGTATGTTCGGTAACCTCTCTCGATTTCTCAACGAATTCATCGGTAACTCGTTGGAGATCCGCGACCTCTTCCGCTGTTAGCACTGCCTCAACACCGATATAACCGTTTTTGTCGTAAAAATCATGTTGTTCTTGTGTGAGCATTGTTCCGTTACACTCCTCTTAGCGAAATGATGCTGCTATTATACACCAAATCGTTAAAAATTTCAACGCTTGATTAATAATTTCCTATAAATGTCTTGGACCTTTTGGACATGTGCTTCAGTACCAAAAGTTCCCTCGGCATGTTTTCTGGCACGCTGTCCCATAGATATGCTTTGCGTCGGATCTTCCGCAAGTTCAACAATCTGGTTTGCGATACCGTCTATCGGGTCTAAGGGGACAACGTACCCTGTCACACCGTGAACAATCATCTCTGCGGTACTACCGATCAGAGTACCAATAACAGGTTTGCCAGCCGCCATTGCCTCTGCGATGACACTCCCCGCTGAAAGGGTTACGAGAAGGTCGAGTTCCTGCATTGCCTTGGGCATATCGGTGCGGTGCCCGGCGAAATCGACACTCTCTTGCAACTGATATTTGACAACCAGTTGGCGGACTTCGCGGTGATAGGCACGATGCTCTGGCGTCTCCAGCGCGGTACCGATAATGCGAAATCTGACCTGTTTAGACTGCTTAGCAACCTTGGCGGCTATCTCAACAAATGTTTTTTGACGTTTGAAAGGTTCAATTCTACCTACGATACCAACGACATATTCCGTTGATGGTACGGTTACAGAGGCGGGTTGAAAAACGGACAAATCAACACAGTTTAGTATGACATCAATTTTGTGAGCATCAACCTCTGCTTGGATGAGTGGTGTTTTGCTTTGCTCCGAGATAGCGATAATGCTATCCATCCGGTCGAACCTGTACTTTTGCACCTGCGTGGGTGTGAGGAGGTTCCGGACGTGTGAAACAGCGGGTATTTTTAACCGATTTTTGACATACCATAGATACGGGTTAAACCACGAATCGGAGGTATGGATGAGTTGCGTGTTATGCGCCTTGGCGAGTGCGACTAATTTTTTTGCGGCACTGTACCTCGTTATCAACGACTTCGCTTTTCGCCACGGGGGCAGCTCAAGGATCACCGTTGAAATACCAGCACGCCTTAGATGTTCAACAAAAACACCGTCATCAGGACAGACGACGACGGGATGATAGCGCGTTCGATCCATATTTGCGACGAGATAAGCAAGTTGCTTCTCACCCCCGCCGATGCTTGAACCGCAATGGCTGAGGTACAGTATCGGAATCATCTGTCTTTATCGGTAGAACAATCTCTCAATAACAATCTCTATTTTTTGGTGAGTCATACCGAGACTACACTGGGAAATCGAGATGCTGATCGCGGAAAACCTGGCTAACTGACCGGTGTTGATGTACTCTCAATATGGCTTGAGAGAGGAGTGGCGCGATAGAAAGCACCTTAACTTTCCCATCCAGCCGCTTTTCAGCAGGAACAGGGATCGTATTGGTAGTGACCACCTCACGAATCGAAGGGTGATCGAGACGTTCCAACGCCGGACCAACCAATATAGGGTGTGCGATACTCACATAAGCGGGTGCTGCACCAGCCTCTGCCAATGCTATGGCTTGTTGGCGAATAGTGCCGCCCGTTTGTATTTCATCGTCAGTGATGATTGGGGTTTTACCTTTGACATCCCCAACAAGTTCGACGAATTTGACGCTCTGTCCGTCGACACCAGTTCGCCGTTTGTGCATGATCGCTAACGGAAGCCCAAGCATATCGGCGTATTTCTCTGCTAACTTGGCACGACCGGCATCAGGGGCAACAATTACGCCATTTTCGACCTGCTTCTCGCGGAAGTAGTTTACCAAAGTCGTCACGGCAGTCAGGTGATCCATGGGGATATCAAAGAAGCCCTGTATCTGTGGCACATGTAGATCCAGAGCCATGACCCGGCTCGCGCCTGCTGTCGTCAAGAGATTGGCTACAAGCTTCGCGCTAATCGGTTCGCGTCCTGTTGTTTTGTGATCTTGACGGGAATACCCAAAGTACGGAATAATAGCGGTAATCTGCCGAGCTGACGCACGTTTCATCGCGTCAATAGTGATGAGCAGCTCCATCAGGTTTTCGTTGGCAGGTTGACTTGTTGGCTGGACGATGTAAATATCGGTACCGCGGATACTTTCCTCAATCTGAACGCGAGTCTCAAGGTTGGGAAACGGATTGATCGAAATTTTACCAAGTTCAACACCTAAAATCGCAGCGATTTCCTTCGCCAATGCCGGGTTCGCACTTCCAGCGAATAGCCTGAAATCGCTGCCAACTTGTTGGTCAATCAGTGTGGACATGCCAAAACCTCCTTATACTAAATTAATCTCATTCGTCACAGACCGCTCCATTGGAGCGGAAAACTTTAGATTTCGCTTATTTTGTTGGGTTGCGTGCATTTCAAGAATTAATAATAGCCAACAGGATTCCGAGAATGAAAGGGACAACTAAGCCAATTGCGGACAGCCGGACTTGAATGCGTCGGCTTTTTTCTCTGTAACTATCTGTATACAAGGCTGCATGTTCAGGTGATTTCTCAAGCAGCCGTGAAGCGGATGGCATTGGTTCATAGATAGAAGCGATAAGGACTCCAAGTATGTTACCAAAGATGCCAATGAAAAACCATCTAACCTTCTTAGCATCGGATTCCGCATCTTGTTCAGCCGTTAGATGGGCTTCTGCTGCTGTGGAGTGCTGTTGGTGGTCATTCATTTTAGAGACTCCTCTTTACAATTCGTGAATGTATTTCAAAATCCTGTACATTCTGTCAGGCTGTATATATGCTACACAAGTATCGCTATAAGAAACACCAGAATCACCCCTAAGATCACAAGGACAATGGGAACAATGAGGCCGATTACGGACTGGCGTATTTGAATCCCTCGGCTTTTTTCTCTGTAACTATCTGTATACAAGGCTGCATGTTCAGGTGATTTCCCAAGCAGCCGTGAGGCAGGTGGCGTTGACTCATAGATAGAAGCAATAAGGACCCCGACTATATTTCCAAAAAAACCGATGAAAAACCATCTAACCTTCTTGGCATCGGATTCTGCATCTTGTTCAGCCGTCAGATTCACATGGGTGTCCGCTGGAATATGGTGCTGTTGGGAGTCATTCATTTTAGAATCCTTCCTTGCGCGCTGCGCTTGCATTTTAGCGGTTGCTATTAAGAAATGAGTGATTCACCCGTCATCTCAGTAGGTTGTGTCAAACCGAGAAGATGGAGTGCTGTCGGTGCAATATCGGAAAGTCGTCCGCCTTCACGGAGTTGTTGCCCTTTGCATTGGTTATCGACAACGATAAGATCCACGTCATACGTGGTATGTGCGGTGTGGATACCGCCGGTATCGGGATCAATCATCTGCTCACAGTTTCCATGATCCGCAGTGACAATGAGTGCACCATCCTTTTGAAGCACAGCGTCAACGATTTTTCCTACGCCTGCATCAACCGTTTCAACTGCCTTGATAGCGGCAGAGAGCGAACCGGTATGTCCTACCATATCGCCATTGGCATAGTTGAGTACGATCAAATCATATTTATCGGAGCCGATCCGGCGTAGCATCTCTGCTGTTACACCGGGTGCTGACATTTCAGGCTTCTGGTCGTAGGTTGTCACATCGCGTGGAGAAGCGATGATTTGCCGATCTTCGCCTTCATAAGGTTCATCTCGGTAGTCGTTGAAAAAGAAGGTAACATGCGGAAATTTCTCGGTCTCTGCGCATCGGAACTGCGTTAGTCCGGCCTCGCTGACATAAGCACCGAGTGTATTCTGAATTTTGGGTAGTTTTTTGATAGCCGCTTCAACAGGCATTCCTCGTTCATACTCGGTCATCGTAACAAATTTAACGTCAGGTTTGCAATTCCGTTTAAAACCCATTTGCCGCACGACACCGTCTTTTCCTTCCGCTTCATACGGAAATTCATCAAGACAAAAGGCTTTGGTGAGTTCACGGGGACGGTCGCCTCGGAAGTTATAGAAAACAACGGCATCTCCGTCAGTGATACTGGGAAGCGGGTCGCCATCACTTCCGACAACCACACTCGGACGCACAAACTCATCTCCTTTGCGGTTAGTGTCATCGGGGTTCTCGTAATAGTCGCGATAGGCATGTGTAGCGGAAGTAACATGGTCGCCAACACCTTCAGTTAAGAGACGATATGCCACCTCAACACGTTCCCACCGATCATCCCGATCCATGGCGTAGAAGCGACCTATAACGGAGGCTATCTGACCGATGCCGATCTCTTTCAATTTTGCTTCAATCTGCTCGCAGAATTGGATACCGAGGTCGGGTTGGCAGTCACGTCCATCGCTGAAATTGTGAATCAAGACTTGGTTAGATTTGAGTCCATTTGCCTTAGCAAGTCTGAGCAGCGCGTAGAGGTGTTCAAGTGAACTGTGAACGCCAGCATCACTCGCTAATCCCATGAGGTGGAGATGTGTTCCGTGCCTTTTGACATGGGCTATCGTTTCTAAAAGGACTTCGTTCTGAGCAAATTCACCAGAGCGAATCATTGTGCTGATACGGAGGAGTTCTTGATTCACGATACGTCCTGCGCCGATGTTCTGATGCCCGACTTCGCTGTTGCCGATGACTCCAGCGGGTAAACCGACATCTTCGCCGGAGGTATGGATTAGGACATTTGGATAGTTCTGTCGCAACCACTCATCTACGGGTGTTTTTGCGAGATGAACGGCATTGGCGTGCTGAAATTCGGGATACGGATTATTGCCCCAGCCGTCCCGAATGATGAGAACGACGGGGCGTTTCTGATGGGTTGCCATGTAGATTCCTTACTGAAGACTCTTTATTTTCCCCCACGTTGTGGTGAGCTTTCCGCGTGCTTCTACATCCTGCGGTGTTTCCATGGCTTTTTGGATGTCTGCTTCGCTCAAGGCTTTTTCATAAAGCCGCACTTCATCAATCTTACCCGGAAAATGGTCAGTAGGACGTCCGTTATCGTCGCCGCCGATCCAGAGTTCTAAGTCGGAGGGGGTGATCGGCACATTGTTATCGGCTTCGCCTTCCAGTTTCCCGTTTATGTAAACCTTCATGGTTTTGCCATCAAACGTTCCGGCGAAGTGATACCATTCGCCGATCTTCCAATCAACTGTTTTGGATTCAGTAAAGGTGTTGTTCGGTTTAACGAGGAAATCAATGCTGTTCGCGTTGCCAAAATCGAAAATGACAAAGATAGCATTATTCTTAACCATCAATCGTCGACTGGTCAATACTTCACTGGGGCTGAACCATGCCATGAAGGTGAGATTTTCCGCAAGGTCTAAAGCGTCGTCATCGGCAACAGCAACATGGTTATCTGCACCGTTAAATTCAAGTGCTGTGCCGAATTTTCCGTCAACCCACTTGGGCGAACCGACAAATTCTCCGTCATGTCCGTTGCCTGTGACATCAATGGCTTCTTTACCGTTGCCTTCATCAAAGGGCCAGTAGGCGACGAGTCCATCTTCCGCAACGTTGGCGATACTAAGGCTGGGAATAATCAGGAGTGCACATAGCAATAATGCAAAGGTAACTTTGGACATTATAGTTTCTCCTATGTAAGCGCAAAATTTTAGATTTGTATCTTGGGGATTTGTCAATATTATAACATATTTTTGGAAAGGAAGTGTAGAAAAAATGCGCGGACGGTTTACTTTATGAATAGAAGTTTATAAGATTCAAGTAGGAGCTTAGAGCAGGAGAGTTTGACGATGTATGTAATTGTAATCGGTAAACCGGTTAATCAAGTAGTAATGAACTATCTTTTTCCCTTAAGTCCCCGTGTTCAATCATCTCATTTATAACTTCTTCAACTTTTTGTCGCATATTTGTGCTGACTGTTACAAAACCGAATAACTTGCAGACCTCACGAGATAAATCGTCTCGCTCTATCCCAAAAGCGTCTGATACAATCTGTTTTATGGCCATCTGTATCTCTTCAGGAGCAATAAGTCCCAATTTTCGTGCAGCGTTTGGGAGTCCATTTCGGTCTCGCACGGAAACGTGCTTTTGCTCTGTCCAATAGAGAAACTCGCCCCGGATCTTAATACTTTTAGAACGCGTTGCCTGCATTGCAGCGGTTTTATAGTGAAGCCCATAATTACTTGGACATTCTGAATAGGCGGGGTTACAAACCCCGCCAGCGAAGGAGGGGTTGTTATTCCCGGAAGTGTCAACATATTTTTCGATTTTACTATAACATATTCCAAGGCGAATGTCAAGCCATTTTGCAAGACACATTTGCCCCGCTAGGGCTTTATGGGGTAGGGTGCTATGGTGCTATACACATTTGCCCACTGGGGCTCAAGAGTAGTAGTATAAACACAGCAACCTTACAGAGTACAGAGACACACGAAAGGACAGTATATTAAACAGCACGTTCAATGGACCAATGCCGGTCGGTGCTTTGGACGACGACGGCACCGGGCATGTCCATTTGTGTTAGCATCTCGTTGACTTCTGCGATAGTAAAAGCTGCGAGGAAGGAGTAGTAGTAAAATTT
>JAKZUG010000153.1:0-6459 GCA_047516705.1 Candidatus Poribacteria bacterium
CTGGTGGGACTGCCCTATTTTGCGAGTGCGACGTAACCGATGCCACCCAGATTGAAAATGCAGTACAGCGCACCACGTCCGAGCTCGGCACGCCAAATGTGCTGTTTAACAACGCCGGTATTGCTGTCGTAGGTGAATTAGAACAGATTTCCGAGGCAGACTGGGATCGGCAATACGCCGTCAATGTGAAGAGCATCTATCTCGTCTCTCGTGCGATAATCCCATTGATGCGCGCAGCCGGTGGAGGTGCGATTATCAATATGGCGAGTGAATCTGCCTATGTTGGGTTCCCGATGCACCCCGCCTATACTTCCTCCAAAGCCGCTGTCGTACATCTCACACGGAGCATGGCGGTTCGGTATGCCGAAGACAACATCCGTGTCAACAGCCTCTGCCCCGGCACAATTAACACCGAACTCTACCAAGAATTCCTATCAAAGCAACCTGATCCGGAAGCCATCAACAAAGAAATCAAAGAGATGCATCCGTTGGGTATCGGTGAACCTGAAGACATCGCTTGGGCGGCAGTCTATTTAGCCTCCGACGAATCAAGATACATGACTGGTGCCCCGATGCTTGTTGAAGGTGGAATCCTGTCACTCTAAGGAAAATCACAGTTCTACAATTCTAATTCGGCAGGGAAAACCGTCAAGGGCTGCGCTTTACCCTCCGAAATGTGAAATGTGTCCTCCAGTCGAACCCCACCTGTTCCGGGTACAGAAAGCACTGGATGTCCAACCGTCACCGTCATTCCCTCACAAATCTGAATACCAGAATCACCGGGGTGAATCGTCGGTGCCGGTGTTTCTTCAAAGCCTAATCCAATGCTATGACTGATACCGGCAACATAAAATTCTCCGTAGCCGTTTTCAGTGAATACTTTCTTTGCCACTGCATCAATATCTCTCATCTTCGCTCCTGGTTTTAAAGCCTCTATCCCAGCGGCTTGTGCACTTTTGTAAGTTGCAAACATCTCTGATTGTTTAGCAGAGGGTGTACCAACGACAAAAGTTCGGCAGAGATTGGCGCAATAACCTTTGCAACGTGGCACTAAGTCAAGCACGACGAGATCTCCACTCTCAATCACTTTGTCTGAAGCTGTCCCGTGCAGCCACCCTGATCGGATTCCCGAATTCACGAAGACAGGTGTAGCAACGCCATGTCCACCTGCTTTCCGCATCGCATATTCTACTTCCCCTGCAACCTCATTTTCTGTTATACCGGGTTTGAGCGTCTTGGCAGCTGTTTCCATGCCAATACCAGCAATTTCCGCGGCACGCTGCATGAGTGCTATTTCAGAAGCATCCTTCACCATGCGAAGTTCATCCATAACAGGCGCGATGTCTACTACATTGACAAGAGGATTCGCTCTTTGGAACATATTCAACAGGAAGGCGGGTGTTGAAAACCACATCTGCACACCGATCTTGAGTTTCTCCTTCTCGCCTATCATGCCGCGCATTACCTGAACTACATCTTTAATCTGTTGACCCACAGAACCGAATATCCGTACATCTTCGACCCCCAAAATTGCTCTTACCTCGTCTTCCTCACCTGAAAATGTTACAACAATAGGCACACCCTCTGCTGGAATAATCGCACGTGGTTGATACCGATCTTCCCCGAAAAAGTAGATATAATCATCATGCGTTAGGATGAGATAGGCATCAATACCCTGCTGTTTCATCCTGTCCTGTGCGTTTTGGATCCTTTGTTTATTTAGCATGGAAATCTCCTTTTATCTGATGTTTGTAGTAGAGAACCTGCATATAGTATACCATAAGCATCTAATCGCGCGCCGATAGAATAAGATTATGTGCAGAGTCATTCAGTTCTCCTGTAGGAGGGATTTTGAATCCGGACTCCCTCTTCTGTAGGAGCAACCTCCCGGTCGCGACATTCTACTTAAAACGGGTAGAAAACCGAAAACTGAATGGTTCTGGATTATGTGCCTTGCCTCTACCGATAGAAGTACAAGAGGCAAAGCACGGAAAACCTACTACTTCCTACAAGGCAGGGTCTTCTGGGCGGACACGGTGCTTAAACGTGCTGAAACCGAAGAACGTCGGTGAATAATCGCCGACATAATCGACGACGCTCTTTTCAGGAATAGCCTTCTCCATCTCCATGCCCGGATTTTTCGCTTTATGCACCCTTTCCATTCTTAAATCGGATCATTACTTATAAAAGGGTGTCACATACCACTTCACGAAATTGGTTACACGAAAACTTGATTCCTGCACAATGAATGAAAGAGCATCCATATCGTAACATAGAATTAAAGGGGAGTTCAATATGTTAATGACGTTGATTCAAAAAGAGATTACGCATCATATTCTGAGTGTCCGTTTTGTCGCGCTCCTTGTGATGTGTCTCCTTCTCGTCCCGCTCACACTTTCTACCAATTACCGAAATTATCGCCAGAACTTAGTGGATTACCAAGAAACCGTTAAACTGGCGAACATCGAAGAAACCACAGTAAACCCGAAAATGCCATTGGAACCGGAACTGGAAGTTTCCAAACTCATCCTCAAACCGACAACGATGAGCGTGTTTGCAAATGGATTAGCGGACGCTCTGCCGAGCTATCTCGGCATGACCCGCAATGGCACGACACAAGGGGCACCCGCTCTGGTTTCGGCATCCCTCTCCTATCTTTTAGGTCATCTCGATTTGCTTTTCGTAGTCGGCACTGTCTTCAGTCTACTTGCGTTGCTGTTTACGTTCGATGCGGTTGCCGGGGAGCGAGAAGCGGGCACCCTTCGGATCACCTTAGCGAATTCCCTGCCGCGCGACCTATTTCTATGGAGCAAATTGATTGGCGGATACGTGGTGTTTATCGTTCCGTTCTTGCTGTCGTTACTGTTCGGCTTACTGATGCTTGTTTGGCAAGGGTTCCCTCTCGGCGAACCTGATATCTTTCCGCGAGTTCTCAGCTTTACCCTCGTTTCGTTACTCTACATTGGGGTGTTCTTTGCGATCGGCACAGTAATTTCCACCTACTTAGACAATTCTAAAACGGCACTCATCGTTGCCTTTACTGTCTGGGTGTTTGCGGTGTTAATTACGCCACGCGTCGGGTTCCTCGCTGCCAAACTTATTGCACCAACACGCACTTCACAGAGCGTCTATATGGAAAAAACAGCCATGCGAGACGATTTCAACGCCGCAATCGATAAAGAAAAATGGAAAGTCATAAATGAGGAGATCCCTCCGGATGAGGACGGTGCTATAAGAATAACAGGGGAAAATTCTAAAAAAGTTGATGAACGCGTGAATTCTCTCGAAGAGGAATATCGACTGAAATTCCAGAACCATGCTAACAAATTGGATCGAGATTATAAACGTGAAACTGAACGACAAGAACAGTTAGGGGAGACGCTTTCTCGAATCACACCGACATCTTCCTTAATTTATCTCATCACAAACTTGACCCAGACGGGAAAGGAAAAAAGAAATGCGTACTTTCAAGCAGGCAATCACTATTATAATGTGCTCCACGCGGATCTGTTTAGTAAAATCATAGATAATGCCACCACACGAACGATGACATCAGAAGATACCGTCAAAATTACACAACCACCCCCTTTGGAAACAATGACCTTAGCAGAAACCCTCCATCAATCGATGGTAGATGTACTGCTGCTCTGTTTCTTTGCTGTGGTGTTGACAACTGTGGCATTTCTGAAATTCTTCCGTTCCGATATTTGATGCGAAGTACTACGTGGCATACTAATGATAGCTGAATTGTCAGCGACGTTCATTGAGATACGCAAATACCTCGCCTTTCTCTGGCGAATATTGTTCACAAGTTAGACTTGGAACACGAGGCAACATAACGCTTCTGAATTAAACAGGACTTACGTAACGCGCAATGAATTGCGCTACTACGAACCACGCCGCTTTTGAGAAACACACATATTTCCAAGGTTCATCTGTTGGTAGTCCAACGATTTATTGCCTGTCTGCGTAAGTCCTATTTTTTTAGACTATGCCCCCTTTCCACCTCAAAATCGTATCTTTAATTATAGAACGATAAGGACTTACGCAAATTTAGCACGCGGCGCGAGATTTTCATATTTTAACCCCCTAAATCCCCCTTATCAGGGGGACTTCTGAACCAACTGCGTAAGTCCTAACGATAAAGTAATGTTTCAAATTTAAGGGTTTCATTTTACTATTGTGTTTGGTATACTCTCCAGTAGGAAAGTAACTCAATATTGGGAGACCTTGTCTATTTATCGCTGTTTCTGTCTAAACTCGGTGGAATATAATCATGGAGTATTCTGATGGAAAGAGAAAACGATGTTCAACTGATTCGTAGAATTTTATCAGGCAATGATGAGGCATTTAGTGTTTTAGTTCAAAAACACCAAAAGAGTATTCACGCGCTTGCGTGGCGGAAGGTCGGTGATTTTCACATTGCTGAAGAGATTACCCAAGACACTTTCCTTCAGGTATACAAGAACCTCGCGCAGTTAAAGAATCCGAACCAGTTTGCCGGATGGATTTATGTAATTGCCAATCGGCTTTGCCTTAAATGGCTCGAAAAAAATAAATTCGTGATGCAATCATTGGACGACACACCTGTGGAAGAAATCGAGAAATCCTCTTATACACATCACGTATCTGACCAACGGCAGACAGAGATCACCGAGCATCGCCATGAACTTGTCAAAAGACTTCTGACACAGCTGCCGGAGAGTGAACGCACGGTGGTGTCACTCCACTATCTCGGAGAAATGACGGCGAAAGAAATTGGGAAATTCTTGGGTGTGTCAGTAAACACGATTAAAAGTAGACTTCGTCGGGGACGAAAGCGTTTACAGGAACAGCAGGAAGAACTGATGGTTCGTGAAACACTCGGGGGTATCCCATTCCCTGCCCAAGTAACTGAGCGTATCATGCGGCAAGTCGCCGATATGAAACCGACACCACCTCCGGTTGGTAAACCTTTGCTGCCGTGGGCTGCTTTTGGAACTGCCACCGTTTTGGTTCTATTGCTGCTCGGTGCGAGCAACCAATATCTTGCTCGTTTTCAGAAGCCGTACAGTTTTGAAGCACAATCTGAACCTACTATTGAAATCATTGACACACCTATCATTCTTGATATTGTGGCGAAACCTACTGTACGAAATCAAATGGGTAGGGCAGCCGCCGGTAAAAGCAGCGGTACTGGTACACAAGTCTCTACTACCACTGCATCTGTTACATTGGAGGATTCCGCCAAGTTTTCTACTTCGCGATGGACGCAGGGAAGCGCACCGCCAGGCGGACAGGTACGCGATATCTTTGCTACATCTGAAGGGACAGTCTATGCTGTTGCACCAACAGGAATATACAGATTAGCAGCAGATGCGACCGCGTGGACACGCATCAACACGAGCATTCCAATCGGCAAATCTCTAATGCCGATGGCAGAGCATGGTGGCACCCTTTACATAGTATCCGCTGATGAAATATTTACTTCAGATAATAGCGGTGAAACGTGGAATACGATTGGTCCCAGACCAAAGGGACACGCTGTCGGTCTCATCATCAGGGATGAAGCACAAGCACATATTACGATGTATCTTGCCCTAGATGAAGGGATTTTTCGATCTACAGACGGTGGGACACAATGGAACTTATTTAATGACGGATTAGCAAACAAAAGGATTTCCACAGTCGCTGCTGTTGGAAAAACAGTGTTTGCTGGTACAGCACGCGGTCTCTATCGTCTCAATTCAGGCACTTGGAAAAAGTTGCCGGTGGAGACATCAAGAGCCATCTACTCCTTGGCGGTGTCTGAGAATAATCTCTATATTGGGACAGGTCCCGATCTGTTGGGATTCACGCCAATAGAGGAACAGGAAGTGCCAAGAATTGAGTCGCATACACTCAAGATTTTCCATTCGGCTGACTTGGGAGCGTCGTGGACTGAAATAACACCCAGTTATAAATCTAAGGATCGAGTGATACCATCTGGCATGATGGTTTTGGCTGCTGGTGAAACGCTCTTCGCGTGGAATGCCGAGAACCAATATCGTTCAACAGATAACGGACAAACTTGGACAGAACTTTTAGGTGATACGGATATGCTCATGACCAATAGGCTTCCAGCTGTGGTGGTGAACGAGACGACGTTTTACAAAGCTGGACCGTTCGGCATTTTTCGCACAACTGATAGTGGGAAGGGGTGGTCCCTACTTATAGACGGGATAGTGGGAACAAGGCTAAAGGATTTGGTTGTGTTCAACAACAGATTATACGCGCATACTGGCTTTGCGGTGTATCAATCAACAGACGCAGGTGTGTCTTGGAAAAACATCTCAACTGCCGAGATGTTTTTTGTGAAGGAGCATACAACTACAATTGTATCATCAAAGCCGGACAGGGCTCACTTCCACGCCTTTTTTGATTCAAAATTAGTGGTTGACGACAACAATCTTTATTTTCTTTCACGTAAAGATAACAACT
>JAKZUG010000154.1:0-3850 GCA_047516705.1 Candidatus Poribacteria bacterium
ATTTGGCACCGCTGCGCTGAATGTGATTCAATCGGCTGAAAAAGCAGAAAGCACCGCCCTCCTTCAGAAACTTTACGATGCGCTCGCCGCAGATACAACTGATTCAGACGATAATCGGCAGCTTAGCATCGTTGAAATTCACGAGCTGTTGCGAACAAATTCTGAGTTTCTGGATGCGATTCTTGCCCCAACAGGCAATGTTGAAGCAGCACTGCTCAAACTCAGCCCCGCGCTTAAGATTACAACATTTCCCGATGGTGCGCAAATTTTCATCAACGATGTAGAAGTCGGAAAAACACCGAAACTCATCACAGAAAATCTAAAACAAGGTTCTTCTAACGTATCCGTAAAGAAAGCCGGGTATATCATCCCACCTTCCAAGACTGCCGAATTGCAGTTAGTGCTCGGAGAGTCCGTCCACATCGGTTGGGCACTTGAGTCTATAACCATTCACGGTAGCGTTAAAGGCGTAGCCGGTGCCTCGGCTGCGGGCACTATCGTTTGGATTGACGGAACAGCATATCAACAGACTGTGGCGGCAGATGGCATCTTTCGTTTTGACGACTGGAAGGGTTCAGATTTACTAACAATCGGCGAAACTTATTCACTCTACGCGAAACAGGGGAACCTGAATTACGGTTCGGCAACTTTCACATTTGACGGCTATAGCGAGATAGCACAATCGATCCAACTTATTAAGAGAAGCTGGTTTGAAATATCACAAATTGAATTTGACCGAGATAACCATCAAGGGGCTGTTACTGCTTTCCAGAACGGGATTGAGCGCACGATAAATTTCCCACAAATGTCTCAAGATTTAACAGTCTTACTTCTCAGTTCCTTCGCCGACGCGTTAGAGAAGGAAGACGTTCAGGATGCTGCCTATCTGGTAGTTACTGCGAAACTTGCGGAGCAGCTGAATCAGCCTGCTTTGGCAAAAAAGTATTGGGAAGAGGTAAAAACAAAAGCACAAAAGGGCACTCCTACTGCCGAATTAGCAAATCAACGGTTGTGGCAGCTCAATCGTGGTCGCTATCTCCTCAATATTGGTCTTATTGTGTTGTTGGTAGCTCTCCTTGCATCCGGCGGGTGGACGTATTACAGATACCGGAAATCCAAACAAATGGAGTAGGAAGACTAAAAAATCCGAAGCTAAATGTCCTTGGAAGACTGTATATCCGCCAAGAGTTCTTCCACCACCACCGTTGCATATCCACCCGCGGGAAGCGTGAAACCGAGACGTATTCCCAAATTATCATCAACTACAGAGACCTCATGCGATTGTATCACCATCCGTAAAGGCCTACGCGTTCCGGGTAATCGAATACCTGTGACCTTACGAAACTTTTCAAGACGAACCCCTTCATCTGCAAGGATCGATGTCTCCAGCACGAGGGAATCGCCAGTCGGCATCCGCATCTTGTACCCGAAGATCGCTCCCGACGGACTAATCTCAAACGCATCTGCACGGGGTTGTTCAACCTTTGGGTCCGCAACAAGAAAAGGTGCCCCGTTGCTATGTTTCACAGCAATGTCACCCTCAAGAAGCTTGCTTAAATGCGGCATCCGCTTCTCTAAAATCCTGTTAAAGAGATGCGCTTGATACGCCGACAAATACAACTTTCGCAACCGATACGGAATAGTGGTTACCACCTTTTCGACAGGTTTCCGTGCCAATTCCCGTTGCATACGGCGTGCTACCTCGTCCGCTTGCAGCGCGTCATCTGTGAGCATGTAACGGACTACCGTTTCCCACTCCGCTTTCACGAGTGCTTTCCCGATCAGATGTGAATCGTTTTTATTGCCAAATCGCTGCGTGCCAAATCGATTCGGTACACCTTCAGTTACCAACCGCTCCATCGATACTTTGGCCAGAGGTAAGTCCTCGTGAGGAATATCGCGCAGGATTAGTTCAAAACGGTTGCCGCGAAGGTGTCCCACCCGCAATTTATGCGTGTGCCGTTCCGCCCATAACACCTCAATAGCCGGTTGTTCAATCCTTAAAATCCGTTCCGGTGCTACGCCTTCAACGGACAACACCTGTGTTGTGATTGCGTTCTTATCCTTTAAGCCAGCATATCCGAAATCTCGTGTAGGCACCTGTAGTTCCCGGGCAATTCGGTTAATAGCCTCCAACGTGCTAAGATTCCGTTTCCGAATCGCGAAATAGGTATGTGTCCCTGTCTGGGAAGGCTCATAAAGTGGTAGTTCTTCAACGATAAAATCTTCCGGTTCTTTAAACATTTGATCTCCTTATGCATCTTGATCGCCACGCTATTATAAGCACGATCCGCCTATTTGTCAAACCGTAAAAACAGGAATATTTGCTTGTCATTGGCGCATAATTGTGGTATACTTAACAGTAAATCATCCACAAAAAGGAGGGGAAAGATGGCTTACATAATTTGTGAACCGTGTGTTGACGTGATGGACACCGCATGCGTTGATGTCTGTCCTGTGGACTGTATACACACCAGCGATGGCGAAAAGCAGCTTTACATTGATCCAGACGTGTGTATTGACTGCGCCGCGTGCGAACCTGTGTGTCCGGTTGACGCGATCGCTATGCAAAGTGATGTGCCAAGTGAATGGGAATCGTATATTGAGATAAACAGCAAATTTTTTGAGACCTTTGTTAAACCTGAAGCAGCGGATAGTGAAGCCGAGGATAAGGGAAAAACCAAAGAAAAGAAGAAACAAGGTATACCAGAAGAATTTGTGCAGATACCAGAAGTACCCGACACAAGACTCCATGCGCCGTTCAATTTGTTAGCGATGCTCGGACAACCTATTCTCGGTGCGTTCTCAGCGAAGTTTAAAACGCAGCTTGAGGAAATGGCGGGAAATTCGCTTGTCTTTAGTGCCGCTGTATCTACTGGCATCAACAGCCTCATCAACCTAACCCTTTATCCTCTTATCCTTTTCTTCCTCGGGTTCCAAGGACAAAATCCGGACCTTTTCTCAAGTAAAGGCAACTTGATGATCTTTCTCGGGATAGTCATCGCGATCACCGAAGGTATCTACCGGTTTAAAGACGAATTCCGTTCGACATCCGAACAACCACGCTACGGTGCGGCGTTCTATGGTTGGATTGCCTCACTCGTAGCGACCCCGCTACTCATCGGCTTGCGTTCTGCCCTTGTTGTTACACCTGGAGCGCAGCGGACAACGGTGCCCGGGGCAGTAAATGTAGATGGCGCAATTTACGCCGATGATATAAAGGAACGATACCGTCGTTACGGAATGATCAATCAAGTCTCAGAGAAGGCAGATTATTACCGAATTGAGATTGAGTTCCCGCGATGGGTTCCCAATTCCGCGGCGAAGAAAACGTTCGATCTTCCTGATAGAATGCCACACTATGATTATGAAGTCTGTCTAAGTTCGCCATGTTCTATAGATACTACACTGGCACCCGAAACGACTGTGACCGTTCAGACGCATCTGCCTATAGACCCCAAAACAGGGCAAATGGAGGATCCGAGGTTTGAAAAGGTCGTCGGACGCACCAGTTCCTTCCCTAACGGCTTTACAAGTATCATTCCTATTCAAGGACAACCAGAGGATTTCCATACAAATTATCGGAATAGGGTGCTTGAAATTATCGTACCGAAAACAGGCACCTATGGTCAACTGGGCTTGGAACCACCAGTCCACTACGCGAAGCTCAAAGGGTAGGTCTCAACTGTTGCGTTATGACTAACGTCCAGGTCATAGCACCCACCACCTAAAGGCGGGGGCTTGTGCTTCGTAGCAGTTAGCCTTCCGAGGAGGGTCTTACATCTGCTCCACAGAGGCGCACTAAGCGAGCCTCAAAATGTTTATCGCAGCGTTTATGTCCCGGTCATGG
>JAKZUG010000155.1:0-4334 GCA_047516705.1 Candidatus Poribacteria bacterium
CGGATGCGTCAATACAACGCTGAGACTTCTATTGATGATATTATAAAAGTGTATAAGTAATTACGGGTTTTACTAAAGTATCAATGTCTTCATCGGGTTTTCCGTGTTTTCTTTGTGTCTATACTATTTAAGATTATCTACCAATCGGAGGTGTGTTTCCGAACTTGCTACTCATTTAGATAGAGTCGGTTTTCGCATAAGTGACGGTTGAATCGAGTGGATAGATCGGATGCCTTAGTTTCTGGTAGCGGTAACTGAAAAGGTTCGGACTGTGAACACCAGGGGTATCCACTTCCAAAATTTGGTGGGCAATTGGTGTGTAGTCTGCGCGGAAATGGACAGCGGATTTAAGGGCGATGAGTTTGCGCGCTCGCGGCTCAATCCCAACGCTCCGAAGCACCTCGGCATCATAAGGTTGAATCCGTTTTTCCGTCAAGATAATCTCAACGCCACCGACTTGGATGACGGCTGTTCTACCCATCTGCCCGATGGTACCGCGCCCCATAGGACCCTTAAAGATAAATTTGCCATCAGAAAGCACTTTGACGTACGCTGTTAGTGCAACGGGATCCCCGTGTTGTGTATCCGTTTTCCCACCGACATTCAATTGGACGTGGTTTCCGACACCTGCTTCGACTGCCTTGGCGACCGATTCGGGATCTGCGATCACCGCGATCACGGCATCTTGAACGTCTGCTTCTATAAACTTCTGTAGAATCGTTGTACCGTCACAGGGCCCGCCTCCGCCAGGGTTATCCGCACCATCGGCGAGGACAATCGGCTTGCCATCCGTCTGATTGGCGATCTCAATTGCGGATTCGACGGTATGTAGGTTAAACGTGAACGCTGTGTGCATCTCCCAGATATAGGACGCAAACTGATCAGCGTATGCTTCCGCGAGTGCCATATCGCCGTTAGTGGTAACAAGTATTGAAACACCAGCATCTGTTATATCGGCGAACGGGAAGCCCATAGAGAGGGTCGCCGTCACAACCCCACGCTCGGTTTCAAGGGCATGCAGTGCGTTGACTGCCTCTGTCATTGGGGATTTCATTGTGCATTGCGCTGGAGGCGCGGTCAGTAAAGGGAGTTGGCGGTACGCCATCATCGGCTGAATCTTTCCCGCGTTCATACCAAATAGCAGTTGCCCGGCTTCAAACCCGCGTTCATAGCAATCTATGTGCGGATAGGTATCGAATCCGATGATGACATCGGAGTAGTGTGCCATTTTAGCGGTGATGTTCGCGTGTAGGTCAAGTGTTGTGACAATCCACGTTGTACCTACCGTTTCACGTACCGCCTGAATTAAGTCACCCTCTACATCTTCAAGTTCATATGTTACCATCGCACCGTGTAAGTCGAGAAGCACCCCGTCAACTTTTCCGGCGTTCTGCAGATGCATTAGGAACTCCGCCTTAAGTGTCTGATAAGCGGCATGCTCTACCATACCAGATGGTGTCGCGAATGTCCACAACAAGGGAACCGGTTGTAAATTGAGTTGTTCTGAGACATCAAGGAAACCGCCGGTAATCGTTCGGGTGCCTCGGAACGCGGCGATAATTTCGGCACCGCGGTGGTAACTCCCCTCTTTGAAGTTATCAAGGGTTGTCACGACCGGTGAAAATGTATTGGTTTCATGTCCGATACAGCCGACTGCAATGCGCATAGGTTGCCTCCCTCACTCTTGGATGTTCCGTGGATTGTAAAACAAATATACCATATCTTTGTCAGTGTGACAAGCGGAAATTCCCAGATTTTTGTTAATCAAAAAGCGGAGATTTGATAGAATGGTTACAGAAGTTCTTAGTTGCCAGATTTCAAGGTTACCAACACCAACACAATCATAGGAGAAGTCGTTATGGAATATACCTATCTCGGTCGGATAGGACTACGCGTAAGCCGACTCTGTCTCGGCACCGTCAATTTCGGCAGACATGCGTCGGAAGAGGATTCGTTTTCGATACTGAGTCAGGCACTACAAGCCGGAATTAACTTTTTCGATACCGCTAACATCTATAACGAAGGTTTAACCGAGACGATTGTTGGCAACTGGTTGGCAGAAGATAAGAGTCGGCGCGATCAGATTGTTCTGGCGACCAAACTGTATGGTCAAACAGGTGAGGGTCCGAATGACGGTCGGCTATCGGCGTATCATATCCGTCGAGCATGTGAGGATAGCCTACGCCGCCTGCAGACCGACCACATAGACCTGTACCAGATGCATCACGTTGATCGACGTACGCCGTGGGATGAGATTTGGCAGGCGATGGAGCAATTGGTACGTGAAGGTAAAATCCTGTACGTTGGTAGTAGTAACTTCGCTGCGTGGGACATTGCTCGCGCACAGGGTATCGCTGCCCATCGCAACTTTCTTGGGCTTGTCTCAGAGCAGAGCCTGTATAATCTCCGTAGTCGGACAATTGAGCTTGAGGTTCTCCCGTGTTGTCGCGAGCTCGGTTTGGGAGTCATTCCATATAGTCCAATGGGGGGTGGATTGCTCTGCGGTGTGCTAAACAACCCGACCACTGGCCGGCGAGGCAGGGAATCACTCAGACAGACGATTGAAACGCATCGATCACAGTTAGAAGCGTATGAGGAACTCTGCACATCGATAGGACAACCACCGGCTAACGTCGCCTTGGCATGGGTGCTCAACAATCCAGACGTTACGGCACCGATTGTGGGACCGCGGACAGTCGAACAACTTGAACAGAACTTGTCCGTCTTGGAATTGAAATTAGACGATGGAACCCTCACAAGACTCAATGAGATTTGGGCTGGACCTGGGGGCGAAGCACCAGAAGCGTACGCGTGGTAGCAAATGACAGCGTGTTAGATTTCACTCCTCCAAACAGCCTGAAGATTCCCGTAGTTTCCGTACCGAATGCACTTGATTCTCGGTTTTTGATGTGCCGTTCAAGCCCGACTGATGCCACCCGTGCATTTGACATTGATTCACCACGCGTCTAAATTAAGTTCGTGTTTAATGATAACTCTATAAAACCTGCGAAAAGGAGCAAAGATGGAAAAACGTCCAAATATCCTCTGGTACTGTACAGACCAGCAGCGTTTCGACACCATCGGAACATTAGGGAATCCGCATATTCACACACCGAGGCTCGACGAATTTGTCCGACAGTCGGTCACGTTCACCCATGCCTATTGTCAGTCTCCCATCTGCACCCCTTCCCGTGCAAGTTTCATGACCGGTATGTATCCTTCCGCCGTGAGCGTTACCGGCAACGGCAACCCGGTTTTCCCTGAACATTACGAAGACCGATTGATTACCCATGCACTTGCACAAGACGGTTACGACTGCGGCTTGATTGGTAAACTCCATCTCGCGAGTGCATTCGATGCACAAGAAAATCGGGTCAACGACGGCTACCGCTACTTCCAATATAGCCACGACCACGGGAAGCCGAATGCGTTGGGGCACGAATACGCTGATTGGCAACGCGCACAAGGTGTTGATCCACAAAAGTTGATAGCTGGAAAGGCTATCTCCCAAAAGTATCCGAATAGAACCGGACGCGTGCATGCACCGACACCCGATCGCGATAACATCCCGTCAGAGCTCCACCAGACCTACTGGTGCACCGAAAAAACAATTGAATTTATTGAGAAAAACCGCCGCGAAAATCAGCCGTGGATGCTGAGTATCAATCCGTTTGACCCACACCCGCCGTTTGACGCGCCTTGGGAGTATTACCGACGGTATGATCCTGAAACACTGCCAGGTCCGCACTTTCAGGAAAGCGACATCGCCTTTCAGTCGAAATTGACGGATGCGGGTATTGATTTCCAATCGCAGGCGAAACCACCGGCAGAATGGGACGACAAACGGATGCAAGCGTCTTATTACGCTATGATTGAACAACTCGACCACGAATTTGGACGCACACTTGATTATCTTGATGCCCAGGGGCTTCGTGACGATACTATCATCATCTTTACATCCGATCACGGGGAGGCACTCGGAGACCACGGCTTAGTATACAAAGGGTGTCGTTTTTATGAAGGATCGGTGCGCGTGCCGCTTATCATCTCATGGCAAAACCATTTCCTGCAGGATATTCAAAGCGACGCACTCGTTGAACTGCTTGATATTGTTCCTACGTTGTACGATGCATTGGGTGTAGACATACCTTACTACGTACAGGGGAAATCTCTTGCACCACTCTTGCGCGGCGACGCACCTGCCAACGAGCACCGCGAGGCGGTTCGTTGCGAATTCTTCGATGCAATCTCAATGCCCGATCAGACCCACGCCACGATGCACCGAGACCGACGATGGAAACTTGTCGTGTATCATCAGAAGGGCATTTGTGAAC
>JAKZUG010000156.1:0-3264 GCA_047516705.1 Candidatus Poribacteria bacterium
TGCAGGTACTGTGTTCTTTCAGATAGACTTTAATCTGAGTCCGCGTTATCTGTTGTATCCACGATTCAAACAACTGTACTACTTCGATCGGAAAAGATCATTATAGTGGAAAACGAAAAAGTCATACCTGTCGAAACCCTAGGTAAATTCATAGAATGGGCGGCACAATTTAGCGATGGACAATACCTGTTCCGCGGTGTTTCAACAGAAAGTTACAAAATAGAGGCATCCACCTACCGCCGCCTGTCAGAAACTGACAGAAATAATCCCAGTAAGTTACTCAAAATCAACAAGGATCTGATAGAAAAAGCGCGAGGTCTGGGACACGATCAAAGAGACGGCCAACAACTTTCTGATCTGGAACTCCTCTCAGAACTCCAGCACTTCGGCGCAGCTACTTGCCTGATAGATTTTTCACGGAGTGCGTTGGTCGCACTTTGGTTTGCCTGCCAGCAAGGATCCCAAAGGGAAGCGAACGGCAAAGTATTCGTTGTCCGTCACGATGATATGGTCCGCTTGAAAACAGTTAACCCTGAATTGCTAAAAGAAGATATTGACTATTTTATCAAACCGGACGAAAACGGTAGATATCCACTATATCAATGGCAACCTAAACTTCAGAACAACCGTATCATCGCCCAAAAATCTGTTTTCGTATTCAGTGGTGCCCAAATTGAAGAAGGGGCAGTGTGTGTCATTGAAAAAAATAGCAAGCAAGACATCCTAATAGCTCTGGATAAAATATCAGGTATCACCGAAGCTAATATTTATCCTGATTTTGACGGGTTTGCTCGTCTACATGCCCACGATGAACCGTACATCGAACCAGATGCCCAAGACTATCTGCGACGCGGTATTGAAGCTGACCAGAATGATAATCCAGATGATGCCATTGCGTACTACACTGAAGTCATTCGGTTGGATCCGCCAGACCCCTCCACTGTTTCCGTAGCCCATTACAATCGTGGTGTTGCTTACTCGGAAAAAGGCGAAGTTGAGCGTGCCATTGAAGACTATGACCAAACTATACGACTCAATCCAAATTCTGCCGGTGCCTATAACAATCGCGGTTATGCTTACCGCCAAAAAGGCGAAGTTGAGCGCGCCATTAAAGATTATGACCGAGCTATACAGATCAAACCAGATAACGTTTTGTTTTACAACAATCGCGGCATAGCACTATTACACCAGCAAGAGTGGGAAAAAGCCAAATCGGACTTGATGATTGCCAGAAACATGGGGGTGAATATTATCGGTTTGTTTCGTAACACATACTCAAGCATTGCCGACTTTGAGCAGGAATATGGTGTTGAGTTGCCGGAAGACATCGCCGCAATGTTGACTCCACCGTAGGCATGAAGGAAGATAAACCTATGAATGGCACAGAAAAAGTCGTAAAGCATCTGGAGATGATCCAAGCCATCATTAACCGTTTGGGAAAGAACAGTTTCTGGGTAAAAAGCGCGAGTCTGGCAATCATCATCACAGCAGGGGTATTAATGCCGCGGGGTCTAAGTGTCCTACTGGATGCCCTACCGGATGTCTTATCCCTAACAGTGCTTATTCCTATCATCCTTGGATTTTGGACGCTGGACGGATATTTTCTCTGGCAAGAACGACTGTTTCGACAGATCTACGAGGAAGTCAGACAGCAAACGGACACCGATTTCAGTATGGATGTCAGCAAGCACAAAGCCAAGCCAGAGTGTAGTTGGACATCTACTGTTTTTTCCGTCACGCTCATTATTTTCTACACAATAGAGATTGTGTTCGCCCTTCTTGTAACTCGCTGTCTTTTAGCATTACTCATGCTATTTTTCTAAAGGACTTCAAGACATCCTTAAGGTTTGAACTCGCGTCATCCGCGACAATCCAAGATTCAGACAATTAGCACTCATATCTCCGATTATAGTAAAGCCCACAATTACCAATACAATGGCGAGGTTAGGAATGCAGATCGCATTTGGGCGCGTACGCCGCAAAACCTCGCCAGCGAGGGAGTGTACTTGCGGGACAGCTGTCCATTGAAATGTCAACATATTTTCGGGCTTTACTATAGCAAAGCGGAATCAATCTCTACGCTGCAAAAACTAACCTTTCCCTTGACTTTACCCCTCAGATTCTGGTATCCTTTTATAGGACTTATACATCATGATCTTCTACCGGCACGCACTATACGCGCGCCATACTATATCGGATTTCATATATGGAAACTTTTGATTGCGAACTGAAACAACAGGTTATCTGTGGTGATAACACGATTGAAAGACTCGGTGAGTTGACCCGCTCGCTCGGCGGCAGCCGGGTCCTTGTCACGACAGACTCTGGCATCGAAAAGGCAGGTATCCTCGCGAGAGCCATCTCAGCACTGCAAAGCGAAAGGATCGCCGCCTACGTTTTTGCCGATGTCACGCCGAACCCGACGACGGAGGATGTCGAAGCCGCCGTTACGGTTGCGAAAACCAACGCTCCGATAGACCTCATCATCGGACTCGGTGGTGGCAGCTCGATGGATTGTGCGAAAGGTGCGAATTTCCTGCTCACAAACGGCGGTAAAATGAGGGACTATTGGGGCACCAATAAAGCGACAGAACCGATGCTACCCTCTATCGGGATCCCGACGACTATTGGCACCGGTAGCGAGGCACAGTCCTTTGCACTCATCTCACAGCCAGACACCCATATCAAAATGGCGTGTGGCGATAAAAAGGCACGCTTCGGCACCGTAATTTTGGACGCGACGCTCACCAAAACTTTGCCGAGACCGATCGCAGCGATTACCGCGATAGATGCCGTCGCGCATGCTGTTGAAAGTTTCGTCTCAACCCGACACAACCCGATGTCACGGATGTTCGCACAACACGCATGGGAATTGCTAAACACGAACTTTGAGGCATGCCTTATTGAAGCCCAAAGTGCCGCTGCACGCAGTAAGATGCTGTTTGGTGCCTACCTCGCCGGACTTGCGATCGAAAATTCAATGCTCGGTGCAGCGCATGCCTGTGCTAACCCGTTGACAGCGAGATACGATGTCATCCACGGTGTTGCAGTCGCGTTGATGTTACCGCATGTGATCCGATTCAACAGCACCGTCGCAGGAGAGGCATACCACGAACTGTACCCAGATGGAGACTTAGCAGATAGAATTACAGCACTCAAGCAGATTGGTAATTTACCGAACAGACTTCGGGATTACCCTGTCGAATACACGATAGGAACAGCAGACCTATCGACGTTGGCGAAGGAAGCGGCGACACAGTGGAC
>JAKZUG010000157.1:0-11666 GCA_047516705.1 Candidatus Poribacteria bacterium
TCGGTTTTCGCTGCGTGAGCAAAATGGAAATACCAATAATAATGGGAACAGAGACTGAGTACGGCATCTCAGTCAAAAATGCACGTGAGCAAGACCCGGTCGCTGCCTCTACTTTGGTGGTCAACGCTTATAAGACTTGTAGAGAAGATGTTCCGAGTACTGCTACTTCTGTCACATGGGATTACGATCAGGAGAGTCCGTTAATGGATGCACGCGGGTTTCTCGCGGAGACAGAAACACCCGTCTCCGAGGCGGATACCAGCAGTGCTGTTAATGACATCTTGATCAATGGTGGTCGTTATTACGTCGATCACGCACACCCCGAGTATTGTACGCCGGAATGTGCAAATGCACGCGATCTGCTGCTCTATGAAAAGGCAGGCGAATTAATATTAGAAGTCAGTAGGCTCGCAGCCGAACGTCTACTACTTGACAATCAGGAAATTATCATATATAAAAACAACACCGATTACAAGGGGCATAGTTACGGGGCACATGAAAACTATCTCATGTCCCGTAAAGTACCGTTTGATGCCATCGTTGACGGGTTGATGCCTTTCCTCGTTACTCGGATTATCATCACGGGGAGTGGCAAAGTCGGTACCGAAAATGGGAGCGAGGAGTCGGATTATCAAATCTCCCAACGCGCCGATTTCTTTGAAAAAGAGGTCGGGCTTAGCACTATGGTGAACCGACCCCTGATTAACACGCGTGATGAACCGCATGCTGATGACAAACTCTATCGACGTTTACATGTTATCGTCGGCGACTCGAACATGTCTGAATTCAGCATCTATCTCAAAGCAGGCATCACTTCCATCGCGCTCCAATTAATCGAGAAAGGTGTTGTGGGAAAGAAATTCAGTTTGAAGGACCCGGTCGCAGCGATAAAGTGTATCTCGCGCGACTTATCCTGCAAAGAACAGATAGAACTCGCGGATGGAAAGCAGTGGTCACCCATAGAGGTACAACGCGCATATCTTAAACTTGCGCAGCAACACCTCACACCTGAAGAACGGACCCCTGTCATTAAAGATGTCCTCGAAAAATGGCAATTCGTACTGGATAACTTGGAAATAGACCCAGCGCGGCTCAGTCGCCACCTCGACTGGATTATTAAAAAGAAGTTACTCGATGCATACCGCAGACGGCACGGATACGAATGGGACGACGCACATGTTCGGATGCTTGACTTGCAGTACCATGATATTCGTCCTGACAAAGGTCTTTATATCAGGCTGTTGAAAAACGGACATGTTAAACGCTTACTCAACCATGAAGAAATTGTGCACGCGATGCGCTATCCACCTGTAGACACACGTGCTTATTTTCGTGGTACCTGTTTACGGAGGTTTCCAAAGCACATTTATAGTGCAAGTTGGAATTCAATGATTTTTATCGGTGAATCGGGGGGGCTTGACAAAATTATGATGAATCGTCCCCACTTCGGGACACAAAAGATTATTGGCGAACTGCTGAACAACTGTACAGCAGAGGAACTCGTTAAGGAAATCCAAGGCAATGCTTCAAAATAGCATTAACCTGCGTTGTAGGACGTATCCCTGCTTCGCTCTATCAGGAGAAAATCATGTCAACTGAAAAACAACAGGAACACCTCAAACGCCATGTCGATGAAACCGAAGAGATCCAACCCGATGTTGGAACCGGCGAAATGGATGAGGAGTTCGTTGAAGACTTAGACACACTTCTTGACGAAATCGATGAGATTTTGGAAGAAGATTCACAGGCATTTGTCGAAAACTATATTCAACGGGGAGGGCAGTAGGAGTGCTCGACCTCAGCGATTATGGCACCTCCGACTTCTTCCAAATCCTCAAGCGTCGCCACCCCGAATTACTCACGACGTTCAATTCGTCTGATGTCGTCTCAAATGCCCATGCAGCGGAAGCGTCATTCCGGCACTATGAAGGGACAACTGTCCTCGCGGTTGTGTACAACGCTGGGGTCATTATGGCAGGTGACCGGCAGGCAACAGAGGGATATCAGGTCGGCGAGCGGCGAATTCAGAAGGTCTATCCAGTTGATCGGCACTCTGCAATCGCCGTTGCGGGTGCCGCTGGGCCCTGTATTGAAATGGCAAAACTCTTCCAAGTTGAGGTCGAATTTTACGAAAAGACGGAAGGCATGAGTCTCAGCCTCGAAGGGCAGGCGAACTTCCTTTCACACTTGGTACGTTCAAACCTCGGGCTTGCGATGCAGGGGTTAATCGTCTTACCGCTTTTTGCCGGTTATGATCTAAAGCGGCAGCGTGGTAGGATTTTTAAATATGATGCTATCGGGGGGCGTTATGAGGAAGATGACTATTACGCAATCGGTTCCGGCGGTAAGGATGCCCGTACGACGCTTAAAAAACGCTACACACCAGAGATTGCCCGTCAAGATGCTTTAGAAATCGTCGCAGAAGCTATCTGGGATGCTGCCGATGAGGATATCGCAACTGGCGGACCCGATCTTATCCGGAAAATTTTCCCAACACTTTACACTGTTACTGAAGAAGGGGTCGCCGAAGTTCCTGAAGCGACTGTTGAGGAACTCTATCGCGAGCTTATATCGCGTCTATAGGGAACAGTTTTCAATTATCAGTTATGAGAGAGGCAGATAAATGGTGTTCAGTTGTCAGTATAATGGTGTTTTCCCTCTGAAAACCGAGAACTGAGAACCGAGAACCCAAAATACAGACATGTCCACACCCTACTACGTTTCACCGGAGCAAATTCGCCAAGATAAAGAGGATTTTGTCAGTCACGGCATTGCGCAGGCGAAGGAGGTCGTCGTCTTGGAATACCGAGATGGACTCCTGATGGTTGCTGAGAATCCGCGCAAAACTACCTTTAAAATTTCTGAAATTTACGACCGGATCGCCCTCGCAGCAGCCGGTAGGATTGCTGAATATGAGATACTCCGTGTCGCGGGTATCCGAGAGTCTGAAGTTAAAGGCTTTCGCTACTACCGCGAAGATGTTACCGCAAAATGGTTGACGAATCTCTATTCGCAGCACATGGGAGCGGTTGCACAGGCGTGGGATGCCAAACCACTGGAGATAGAACTCCTTGTGTGTGAGGTTGGCGTACCCGATGCACCAGCGAGTTCGGGACTGCAGAACAATCAGATTTACCATATCGCATTTGACGGTATCTATTCGGAAGAGGAGAAATATGCCGTTATCGGTGGACGCGCCACGGCGATAACAGAAATTCTGGAACAGCAGTACACAGACGGGTTAGAGATGCAAGCAGCACTCCAACTCGTAACAGAGACCTTTCGGACTATTGAAGCCGATGCTGAAGACGATTATGAAATAACACCACAGACAATAGAAGTGGCATGCCTTGAGCAGACCGCTGAACGCCGAAAATTCCGACGACTCTCTACTGATGAGATCACGACACTTTTATCTTGATCTTTTGCTTCTCGATTTTGCCAAAATATGGTGAATTATAAAAATAAATGACAGTGTTACCTAACTAATGGTAGGGATATACGCAAAGTCCCCTGATAAGGGGGATTTAGGGGGTTTCTTCCAAGACGAACAAGGAAACCAAACCATTATCTGGATAATACTCTCAAATAAATAGACCCTTTAAGGGCAATGGACCCGCCTCTGAGGGCGTAGATACCCGTCTTCTCGCTGGCGCGGTTTGATGGAGATTTAAAAAATTAATTCGGTAATTTGCCCAAGCCCGGTAGGTGTGGTTTTGCGGCGTACTCGCCCAAATGCAATCTGCATTCTAACCGGGGTCCCCACCCGTTACTGGGAAGGGGCACCGGACTTGACAAAAAGACCTCCCAGAATTACCCAATTAAATACTTAAACTTCATGTAACCCCGCCACAATGTCCAAGTAATTGTAGATTTTACTATCACAAATGCAAGCAAACGCATAGCACAAGAAATACTTGTGAAGAGGGGCTTATGAAACGTAGAATTTATGGACTGGAAACTGAGTTCGGAATCATCTGGACACCAGATGTGGCGCATAGAAAGACGCTCACTGTTCAGAACGTTGTGATGTACCTCTTCCGAGAAATCGTTGCGGGGAGAATGTACCCTGACGTCTTCCTTGAAAACGGCGCAAGGTTTTATCAAGACATCGGATGCCATCCAGAGTATGCAACCCCAGAATGCGATGACGTTACCGAACTCGTCGCACACGATAAAGCAGGCGAGCGCATTATCACACGTCTCGCCAGTACAGCGGAACGGCGCATGCGAAATGACGGGTTCCACGGAAAAATCTCCATTTTCAAAAACAACTTGGATACTCCGGGAAATACTTACGGATGCCACGAAAACTATCTAATGGAACGGCACGTTGATTTCCGTCAATTAGCATCGCAGCTGATCCCATTCTTTGTCACACGTCAGGTCTTCGCAGGTGCCGGAAAAATCAAGCCCAGCCATCGCGGCTATTATGCAATCTCACAACGTGCAGAGCACATCCGAGAGGAAATTTCTATCGGAACGACAACCGCACGCGGGATTATTAACACACGTGATGAACCTCACGCTGACCGAGAAAAATATAGGCGTTTACACGTTATCGTCGGTGATTCTAATATGTCCGAATTTTCGACGTTTTTGAAGGTAGGCACGACCGGTATTATTCTCCGTATGATTGAAGACAACTTCATTCAGCAACGGTTCGCGCTCCGTAACCCTGTCAAAGCCATCCGAGAGATTTCTGACGATGTCACATGCAAGCATCCAATTGAGCTCCAAAACGGGAAACGACTCTCCGCAGTTCAACTGCAGTGGCAATACCTCGAATGTGCAAAGCGCTACCTTGAGCAGGCAGAATCCGATGCAACGACAACCCAAATTATGGCGCGCTGGGAGTATGTCCTCACTTGTCTGGAAAGTGATCCGATGCAGCTGGACCGGGAATTGGATTGGGTCATTAAGTGGAAATGGCTGCAAATCTACCTCTCCAAGCGTGGATTTGAGTGGGACGCGCCACAGGTGAAACACCTCGATTTAAAATACCACAATGTGCGACAAGAGGAAAGTCTTTACTATACCCTTGAAAACCGAGCGGAGGTCGAGCGGATCGTCAAAAATGAGCAGATTCGACATGCTGAGCACTTTCCGCCTGAACATACCCGCGCCAAATTCCGGGGTAAATTCATTAAGAAAGTCAATGAAGGGAAGATCTTATGCGGTGTCAATTGGAGTTACATCCAACTTTATGAACCGTATCAGATCCTTTACCTCTCGACAGATCCTTTTAAGCCAGAATTTGACGAAGCAAGTCGCACTATTTATTCAATCTAAATGGCAGTTAGCAGTCAGCAGTCGGCTATCGGTAAAGAGATGTCTGTTTTAATCAAAAATCTCTTTAACTGACCACTGAGAACTGAAAACTTATAATTCAGGAGGCTTTTGATGCCACAACCAAAGTATGTTTACTTCTTTGGAGGAGGTGACAGCGACGGCAACGCCACGATGCGAACGCTGCTTGGCGGAAAAGGGGCAAATCTCGCGGAGATGAGCAATCTCGGCGTGCCTGTCCCGCCCGGATTCACTATCTCCACTGAGGTTTGCAAATTATACTACGAAAACGACAAGCAGTACCCCACAGGACTTGACCAACAGATTGACGAGAATTTGGAGAAATTAGAAGCCGCACTTGGCGCGAAATTCGGTGATACCGAAGACCCCCTCCTCCTTTCTGTTCGATCCGGTGCTGCTGTCTCAATGCCCGGTATGATGGATACTATTCTCAACCTCGGCTTGAATGACGATGCTGTCAAAGGACTTATCGCCAGATCCGAAAACGAACGTTTCGCTTACGACTCATATCGGCGCTTCGTCCAGATGTTCGGAAACGTTGTACTCAATGTCGATCACGACGAGTTTGAGCATTTACTCGAAGAGAAGAAAAAGGCGAAAGGTGTTACATTAGATACCGAATTAGAAGCCAGCGATTTAGCGGCACTCGTCCATGAATTCAAGAACGCCGTCAAACAGCACACAGGAAACGATTTTCCTGATAATCCCCGTCAGCAGTTAGATATGGCACGGGATGCCGTTTTTGAATCTTCAGGCAACCCGCGCGCGATTACCTATCGTCGTCTCAACAATATTTCCGAAGAAATGGGACGGACCGCTGTCAACGTCCAAGCAATGGTATTCGGAAATATGGGTGGAACTTCCGGATCAGGTGTCGCTTTCACGCGTGACCCCTCGACCGGCGCAAACCAATTTTACGGCGAATTCCTCATTAACGCCCAAGGTGAAGATGTCGTCGCTGGCATCCGCACACCGCTTCCGGTCGCCGAATTGAATCACATTTTGCCCGATGCGTATAATGAATTGGTCAATATCGGTTTGAGGCTTGAGAAACACTATCGCGACATGCAAGATGTGGAGTTCACCATTCAAGACAGCACGCTCTACATGCTCCAGACCCGTAACGGGAAACGTACAGGGCAAGCGGCTGTCCGCATTGCCGTTGAAATGGTTGAAGAAGGCTTGATTGATAAACCGACTGCCTTGACGCGTGTGCCAGCAAACGATCTGGATCAGTTATTACATCCGAGCATTGACCCGGATGCGGAGGTCGAGGTTATCGCTCAAGGGTTACCTGCTTCCCCGGGTGCCGCTGTCGGTAAAGTGGTCTTTACCGCGCTCCACGCCGAGGAACTTGCAGCTGCTGGCGAAAAAGTCATCCTTGTCCGGTCCGAAACATCACCAGAGGATATCGGCGGTATGGATGCCGCTGAGGGGATCCTCACGGCGCGTGGCGGTATGACAAGCCACGCCGCTGTCGTCGCACGCGGTATGGGAAAATGCTGTGTCGCCGGTTGCTCCGCGCTGTTTATCAATGAAGAGGCATTGGAATTTTACGCTGAGGGGAAACGCTACACCGAAGGCGATTTCATCACACTCAACGGTTCCACAGGCCATGTCCTCAATGGACAGGTCGCACTCATCCAACCCGAACTCAGTGGACAATTCGGAATACTCATGGAGTGGGCAGACGAAGCGCGGTCGTTAGGTGTGCGCACGAATGCCGATACACCCGAAGATGCTAAAAATGCAAGACAATTTGGCGCGGAAGGTATCGGACTCTGCCGAACCGAGCACATGTTCTTCGGCACCGGGATCGACGCTGTTCGCGAGATGATTCTCGCTGATGAGACCCCAGAACGCGAAGCCGCATTGGCGAAACTGCTACCGCATCAACGTTCAGATTTCATCGGAATCTTCGAGGCAATGGAGGGTTATCCGGTCACGATCCGCACCCTCGATCCGCCGCTTCACGAGTTCTTACCGAAAAACCAAGCCGAAATCCTTGAACTCGCAGGTCGGATCGGTGTTGACGCGCGAAAACTCAGCGAGCGTATTGAAGAATTGCACGAATTCAATCCGATGCTCGGACATCGTGGATGCCGACTCGGTATCGTCTACCCAGAGATAACCGAGATGCAAGCACGGGCAATCTTTGAAGCCGCTGTTGATGTTGCCAAACGCGATATCATAGTGCTACCTGAGATTATGATTCCACTTGTCGGGCATATCAACGAATTCTCGTTGCAACGCAAAGTCGTTGTTGATACCGCTGAAACCGTCTTTAAAGAAACCGGCACACGCGTTGAATACCTTGTCGGAACGATGATTGAGCTGCCCCGTGCAGCACTCACCGCTGACAAAATCGCTGTCGAAGCCGAATTTTTCTCCTACGGCACCAACGACCTCACGCAGACAACGTTCGGGATGAGCCGTGATGACGCAGCGAAGTTCCTTGACGACTACGTCAAAAGTGGTGTGCTTGAATACGATCCGTTCCAGGTCCTCGACCAGGAGGGTGTCGGCAGCCTACTGCAAATTGGTTGTGAAAAAGGTCGATCGGTACGTCCCGACCTGAAGATCGGTATCTGTGGTGAACACGGTGGCGAACCGAGTTCCGTGAAGTTCTGCTACGGATTAGGGTTCAACTACGTATCCTGTTCCCCGTTCCGTGTACCGATCGCGCGTCTCGCCGCAGCGCAGGCTGTCATTGAAGACGAAGCTTAGGGTCAGGTATAGCACGTTTAGTGCAGTTTAAGTATTTAAATCGGTAATCCTGATTGTCTCCAGGTCCGGTAGGTGCGGTTTTGCGGCGTACGCGCCCAAATGCGATCTGCATTCCTAACCGCACCAGGCATCGTTAGGAAATTACCGAATTAAATTCTGAATCTTCATACAGTTTGCGGTACAAGTAGAAGCCTTGGCTCATGTAAAGACTGTGTGCTAATGAAGATGTCAAACCCGCGTGGTGACTACCTTCGTTAGAAACAATCGCACATACTTTTTACATGAGCGGAAGCCTTTTATCGAACTCACGTTATATAGTAAAGCCCAAAAACATCTGAACACAATACGGTTTGGTACTTCACCGCCGCTGGCGAGGTTTCCTAACCTCGCCAATTCCTTAGTGTCCATTTAATTGTAGGCTTTACTATAATAAATAGACCCAGCCTTCAAGATGTGAGATAGCAATTAGATTCCATAGGAGTATTGTGGTAAAAGGTCAAGGGGTGTAGAAAAATACGCTTGATGACGCACACAGGAGGATAAAAAATGGATGCCCAAGATGTTCGCCAATTCTCCCAAGAAAGCTTCCCTCCTGAAACTACTACGATGACGTTGGAGGAATTCCTTGAAAGTGACTTAGAAGGGTATGAGTATGTTAAAGGAGAGTTAGTACCAATGCCACCTACATCAGGGGAGCATGGTAGGATTAGTGTGAATCTTATTCTGCCGTTAGGCTTGTACGTTCGTGAAAATCGGCTAGGGGATATCTATGTGTCAGAGACAGGCTTTAGAGTTGGTGAACGCGTCTTGGTGCCAGATATTGCTTTCCTTTCAACGGACCACATCCCTGCTGATCTGAGTAAAGTTTTTCCAATTCCACCAGACCTCGCCATTGAGGTGGTTTCTCCAACGGATGCATTACATCGGGTTGAGGAGAAAGCGTTTACCTATCTTGAGGCAGGCACACAGTTGGTGTGGGTCCTTAAACCCCGATCCAAAACGGTGACAGTCTATCGTTCGGAAACAGACATCATACTCCTCACGCGGAATGATACCCTTACTGGTGAAGAAGTCGTCAAAGGGTTTTCTTGTCAGGTAGCGGAACTTTTTGAATAATGCAAAGTAGTAGGCACACGCCGTTGTGCCGTTACAAGGACATCACATAATGCTAATCGCAGATGTAAATGAAATTGAAGGGCGCACCTATCCTGCCCGTAGACGTACCAAAAACCTCGTCGGCGGTGCATCGCCGATCCAGATAAACGAATTCTGTATGGGGTTCGTCACTTTAGAACCGAACGGTGGGCAAGTGCCGTGGCACAACCACGAACAGGAAGAGATCTACTTCATCGTTGAAGGTGAAGGCGAAATGTGCCTCGGTGAGGAGCGTCAAACCCTCTCCACAGGGCAGACGGTTTTTATTCCGTCGTGGGTCTTCCACCAGTTGACGAACACCGGCGACACACCGATGCAGATGGTCTACTGTTATGGACCCGCGGGCGATGTGGCGCACTGGAAACAAGAACTCGCTGGCACACTCCCGAAAGCCGGTGTTGATGCACCACCACTCCCAGAAGGCGCAGCCCCCCAATGCACTGAACCCGCGGAGTCTCAGTAAACCTATCCATTGGTAGCCGCGCTTTGATGAAGTTTGAATATTTAAATCGGTAATGTAGAGCATCCATTGTCGGAATCAGGATTTTCAGGATTCAAAGATTTTCAAGGTTATAGAGATTTCTGGATTGACATCCAACTTTTGGGTGCTGATCGCTGATGGCTGACTGCTGATAGCCATTTTAGTCCCGTAGGGACGGCATGTTTATAGGAAGGTGTTAGAAGGAAAACCAAGCCCTGTAAGGGCGGCATGTTTATAGATCGCGTGCAAATAAGGATTATTCATGACCAATCATACCCCAAAAACCCACCGCGTCGGTATCATCATGAACGGTGTCACCGGCAGGATGGGAACAAACCAACACCTCATCCGCTCCATCTTAGCAATCGCAGAAGAAGGCGGCATCCCGATCAGTGACGGTGAAGTCATTATGCCCGACCCGTTTCTCGTCGGTAGAAACCCAGCGAAACTGGAGAAACTTTCCGAAACCACAGGCGTTGAAAAGTGGACCACAGACCTCGACACTGCCCTCGCCGATGACGCTTACAGCGTCTATTTCGACGCGCAGGTTACCTCACGCCGAGTCGATGCAGTCGAAGCCGCAATATCAGCGGGCAAACACATCTATTGTGAAAAACCGGCCGCTACCACTACTGCGGATGCCTATCGCCTCTATGAACAGGCGGCAAAGGCAGGACTCAAAAACGGCATCGTTCAGGATAAACTCTGGCTACCCGGCATTCAGAAACTCAAACACTTAATAGATGCTGACTTTTTCGGACAGATTATCGCTGTCCGCGGTGAGTTCGGCTATTGGGTCTTCCAAGGCGACGCAATCCCAACCCAACGTCCCTCGTGGAACTACCGAACCGAAGATGGTGGCGGCATTATTCTCGATATGTTCAGCCACTGGCGATACGTCATTGACAACCTTTTCGGCGCGGTCAAAGGTGTCTCTTGTATCGCGGCCACGCATCTCCCGCAACGCTGGGATGAAGAAGGCAAACCATATCCCTGTACCGCTGAAGATGCCGCATACGCGACATTTGAATTAGAGAACGGCATCATCGCGCATTTTAACTCATCTTGGGCAGTCAGAGTCCGCCGCGACGACCTGCTCACAATACAGGTAGATGGCTTGAACGGGTCCGCTGTTGTTGGCTTGAGAGATTGTTGGATTCAACCGCTCTCTGGCACGCCGCGTCCTGTCTGGAACCCCGACATTGAGCAACCGATCAAATTCTTTGATGGATGGCTCAAGGTCCCGGAGCAGGAGACCTACGAGAACGCATTTAGGGCACAGTGGGAGTTGTTCCTCCGCCACGTCGTCGCTGATGAACCGTTCCCGTGGACGTTGCTCGCTGGGGCAAAGGGTGTGCAATTGGCAGAGAAGGGCATGGAATCATGGCAGACGCGTAAGTGGATAGAATTGCCGGAGTTATCAGCAATATAGAAGCATTCGGCGGTCGGCTATCAGCAGTCGGAAACCATCGGCAGTCAGCATCCAGCCTTATCACTTCACCTCTCTGATGGCGCGGTTTGATGAAGCTTAAGTATTTAAATCGGTAATTCTAATTTTCCTCATGCCCGGTAGGTGCAGTTAGAAACCGCACCATAGGTGTAAATTTAGGGGTTTTCTGTAGCCTCTTGGAGTTTCCAAAAGGTTGTATTTTTTCCAGTGCTTCTCTGGAAAGTGCCTCCATTTTCAAATGAACACTTTATGATTTTCAAAGTTTCGAGAAGTGCTGTTTTTGAGCGCTGAAAGTTCAAAGTGAGCAGCCTCGCATAACCTGCGATATGCTTTGCTGTCTTGATGAGACTCTGTTGTATATGCCGGTATCCAGCGACTAACATGACGGCATGTTGAATCAGAACGGCGATGAGTTTAGCATAGATTTCAGATAGGATCCGATAGGGTTTCTGACTTCGAGAGACCTGAAGTTTTCCGATGCTTTTGAAGCACTTAAACATCAACTCAATCTGCCATCGGATGCCGACGATGACCCCTATCTGT
>JAKZUG010000158.1:0-7022 GCA_047516705.1 Candidatus Poribacteria bacterium
TCACCTAAGATTCCGGGGAATGAATACCCTTACACAGAACTCGCGGGTGTCGGTTTAGCGTTCAAATTGGCGCAGGGGTTGATAGACGATAGAATGTTTCTTGAGTCACTCCTTGATCTGGTTGCATTGGGCACCGTCGTAGACATGGCATCGCTAACTGGAGAGAATCGCATTTTGAGCCATTTAGGATTGGCGGAACTTGACAAACGCGAACGTCCTGGGATACATGCCTTATGCGAAGCAGCCGGTCATAAAATTGATACGCCACTTGACGGATACGCACTCTCTTTTAAATTGGGACCCCGAATCAACGCCGCCGGAAGAATGGATACCGCACACAAAGTGGTTGACCTACTCACCACCGATTCCGAGGATATTGCAACCCGGATTGCCTCCGAACTCAATCAGGCAAATCAGAAACGACAAGATTTGGAAAGACAAATCCAAGATCAGGCAGTGGAGATAATTGAAAAAGAGGTTGATGATGACACCATAGGGCTCGTTGTTGCCAGCGACAGGTGGGATGAAAAGGCACAAGGTGTGGTCGGCATCGTCGCCGCACGTTTGATGCAAACCTACTATAAACCCGCTATTGTGCTTGCAGTTAACGGTGATGAAGCGACTGGATCTGGACGTTGTATTGATGGTATGAACCTCGCCGACAGTCTTGTCGCCTGCACAGAGTTGCTGGTGAAACACGGTGGACACGCAGCCGCCGCAGGGCTAACAATCGAAACCAGAAATATTCCCAAATTCAAAAAAGTTTTCGACAAGTATGCCTGTGAACATTTGACAGAGGAAGCACTCCAACCGAAGCTGGACCTTGAATTTGAAACGCACCTCTCACTTTTCACGTTAGACACCCTAAAGGAACTTGAGAAATTTGAACCTTTTGGACAGGAAAATCCATCGCCTCTTTTTGGGGCACGACGCGTCAAGGTTGTTGACGGCACGCCTAAAATAATGGGGAAAGAGAACAACCATCTCCGAATGTTTGTCAGCGATGATGTGGTAAAGTTGTGTGCGATTGAATGGGGGGCAGCTGATAAACTCGTCACCGTCAAACAACCCGGTGTGGCACTTGATGTCGCTTTTTCGCCTCAGATCAACGAATGGCAGGGCACCCGATCCGTACAAATTATCCTTAAAGATTGGGAGGTGCATGCCGAAGGCAGAGATATGAACTGGGATGTATTTCCGAGAATTGACGATGCATCTTTCGTAAAACTTGTTGATAGACGCAACACCACAAAAAGGAACTATCTTTTAAAGTTGCTTGAACGAGAAGAATCTTGTATAATTTATGTCCAAGATAAAGAAATGCTGGACTGCTTGCTCACAAGGCTCCTACCAGAGAGCATTGAGGGTATTGTGGGGCATGATGAGACAACATCCCGTGAAGAGGAAGCAGCGTTATTGAAGCAATTGGAGGGTGGCGAACTCCGAACTATCGCCTCAAGTAGTAGTTTATCAAGTTGTGAAGCATTTCCTTTCGTGAAGCACGTCGTCTTTTGCCACCTCACGCCGAGTCCAGATCTCTTTTTCAAGCGATGCGCGCCCGCTTTCGCAATGGAAGAAACCTCCTACCTGCATCTCATCTACGGCGATGCAGATGGAACGGAGATGCGGAATTGGGTCACTAAAAAGTATCCCGAGAAAGCCGAATTACAGCAATTGTACGGCGGCATACGTAAAGCCATACAGTCCAACGGAGCGGAGGGATACGCTGAGGCAGCAATGCTGAATGGCACGCTCGGAGCACCTTTGACTGTTGAAACAGGACTCACTATCTTTGAAGAATTGGAGTTTATTGAGCGGTATGGGGAATCAGGACACAGACTTGTGAAACTCCGTCCTGCTCAGAAAAGTGATTTATCTCGTTCGCCAACTTACTTGAGAGGGGAATGGATTAAGCAGACGAGTCCCTCTTTTATTGAATTTCAGTTGAAAGAGAACATTGAATCTATGTGGGAGCGCATAGAAAATGAGTGTCAAATCGCTAATCAGCCAGATTCAAGCATATAATCCTGAGGCAGAAGTCGAACTTCTGGAGCGTTGCTACCGTTTCGCGCAAGAAGCACATGAAGGACAACAGCGAAAGTCTGGCGAACCCTATTTTACGCACTGCGTCAAAACCGCTGAGATCCTCGCCGAGCTCCGCTTGGATACTCACACAATCTGTGCCGGGCTCATGCACGATGTACTCGAAGATACAGGCATCACTCGCCAAGAACTGCAGGTCCGCTTTAGTGCGAACATTGCGAATCTTGTTGAAGGTGTCACGAAAATTGGGCAATATAGACCGAGTGTCGGTTCCCCGACCACCAGCACGGTAATCACGGTTGAGGATCGCGTCCACCGGAAACGCCAAGCGGAGACCTACCGAAAGCTCCTGTTAGCGACAGCGGAAGATATGCGGGTAATCCTGATTAAACTCGCCGATCGAGTTCATAACATGGAGACGCTCAAGTTCCTCACCAGCGAGAAATGTCAACGTGTTGCAAAGGAGACATTGGAGATTTACGCACCGATCGCACACCGGTTGGGAATTTGGCGTATCATGAGTCGCCTTGAGGACCTGGCGTTCAAACATCTCTATCCTGCCGAATATCGAAAAATTGCCGATCTCCTGAACCAGAAGCTCGCGGAGCGCGAGGCGTACTGTGATAAAATGGTGAAGCAGATTCGCCGAGTACTTGAAAAGCGTGGTGTCTACGCCGATGTCCACGGCAGAACAAAGCATATCTATAGTATCTATCAGAAGATGCAACAGAAAGGGACTCCCTTCAGTGAAATCCGAGATCTTGTCGGCCTCCGAGTCCTTGTCAAAACCGAACCCGATTGCTACACCGCACTCGGTGCCCTACACCATAGATGGAATTACCATCCCGATAGGCTTCGAGATTGGATTGGTCAACCTAAGAAAAACGGGTATCAATCACTCCATACCACGATTTTAGATGACGGTAAACCCGTTGAAATCCAGATCCGCAGTTATCAGATGCATAAGGTCGCTGAGGATGGCATTGCTGCACATTGGAGCTATAAGGAGGGGGTGCCTACAGGTGAACAGGGACGTTCAATTTTCTCAAGTTATAAGCAGATACTCGAGGACATACAGGAGACACAGGACAGTCCACATCAGTTTGTGGAGTCAATGAAACTGGAACTTTTCCAAGATGAAGTGTACGTTTTTTCGCCGAAAGGAGACCTTTTTAATCTATCGGCAGGCGCAACCGTTATCGATTTCGCATATAAAATCCATACGGACATCGGACATACATGTGTCGGGGCAGAGGTAAATGGATCTATCGCACCGATCCGGCGGGTACTTGAGAATGGAGACCGAGTCAATATTCGGACGCAATCAAACGGAAGACCGAGTCGAAGTTGGTTACCGTATGTGAAAACCGCTACCGCACGAGGTAAAATTAGGCACTGGTTCCGAGAAAAGGATCGAGCGGATGCCCTGGAATTAGGTAAGAAATTTCTCGCAGCGGAATTACGCACCTTCTATCTTAACGCTCGTGATTACCTCAATTCCCCGGAACTGCTCAATATCGCCAAACAACTCAAACTCAAAAATCTTGAAGAACTTTTCGTACGCATCGGCAATGGAGATGAATCCGCTATTCATCTCGTCAATCTCTTAAAACCTGAGGTACCCAAACCTGATACCAAGCCAGTAGAGGATGTTGAACCCAAATGGAAAACCGAGTTATCACCGGCTATCCAACTCGAAAATGATATTGACTTAGGTATGATACGGATCATGAAATGCTGTAACCCAATCCCCGGCGATCAAGTCGTTGGCTACCTCACTCGCGGACGCGGCGTTTCTGTACATAAAGCCGGATGCCTCCGTATCCTTGATGAACCCGAACGACTCTTGGCAGTCAAATGGCCCGAAAAACCACCCTCAGAAAGTGGAAACCAGCCACCCGCTATCTATCCTGTTAAAATCCTCGTCGAATGCAGTGATCGCCCCGGAATGCTCGGTGAAATTACGACTGCTATCGCACAATACAAAGTGAACATTCGCTGTGGAACCTTCCAGCCCTCCCCTGTCCATCTTGATGCTACAGCCGCTGACAATCTGACAATAGATGTGGCAGGTGCTGTGCAGCTTGATAAAGTCATGCAAGCGATTCAGCAGCTAAAAGGCGTGCAAAACGTCATCCGCATGTCCTAAATCCAATCTATAGTAGTCTCAATCTTCTGATATTGTAGGAACGATCTACGGATTGCGCTGCGCTATACCGGGTTAGGCATTCTTGATATAACTTTAGCGACTTTTCCGCTCCGCAGACATTTCGTGCAAACGCGAATCCGCCTCGGACCCGCCTCCGTTTGAACCCGAACCCGTTGAAGATTTGGAAGCCAACGTCGCTTTGTGTGTCGAAATGATTTACTAATCTGGTTACCCGTCATCGGGCGTTTGCTACAGATGGTACAGACGCGTGACATCTCAACGTCTCCTTTCTTCTTTGCTCTAAAATGTTGGTTAAACCTAAACATTAATGATACCACAATTAGGGCGAAAAAGCAAATTTTCTTTAGCAATATCCAAAGCCATTCAATTCTCGCGAAGCACTCTTGTCGGAAGGCTTGTAAGCCCAATTTATGTCTGTGCTCTACTCAACACCGAATAAATGCTGCCGCTACACGGAAACCAAAAATATCACAGGGCCACAAACAAATCCGCGCAATCCGCGTAACCCGCGACAATCCATGATTCAGACAATATTGGCGCGGTTCGGTTTCAAATTCCATCTATAGTAAAGTTTGAAAATATGTGAACATTTCAGAGAGTGACAACCCTTCCCATCCACGCTGGCGAGGTTTGTAACCTCGCCCCATAATGACCAAGTAATTGTAGATTTTACTATATTAGGACTGATAACTGAAACTAATTCCTGATTGCCGACTGCTGACCGCTACCAGAAAATAGATATGACTTTTTTTCGAGTATCTGATATACTACCTAAAAAATTGTGACCGCACTCGCAATATAGGAGAAACGATTTCATTCTTTGAACCCCTCACATCAGAACGGAAAATATGAAAGTTGCTTATATTACCGCAGGCGCTGCTGGCATGTACTGCGGAACTTGTATCCACGACAATATGGTAGCCACTGTCTTGAAGAAGCAGGGGCATAATGTTTCACTGATTCCTACCTATACCCCTACCCGGACAGATGAGGCAAATGTCAGCATGAATCGCGTCTTTTTTGGCGGTGTTAACGTCTATCTTCAACAGAAACTCTCTATTTTTAGGCACACTCCGTGGGCATTTGACAAACTCCTTGATAACCCGGCACTGTTAAACGGATTGGCACGGTTCAGCGGTTCAACAGACGCTCGCGACCTTGGACAACTCACAGTGTCTATGCTCCGTGCCGAGCAAGGGTATCAAAAAAAGGAATTAGCGAAATTAGTCAAATGGCTCGCTGAGGAGAATAAACCCGATATCGTCTATCTCACCAATTCCATGCTTGTAGGTTTCACGAGAGAAATAAAGAAGGCCTTGGATGTGCCGGTTATCTGCGCACTTCAAGGCGAAGACATCTTTCTGCAGGATCTGATTGAACCCTACAGAACAGAAGCGTTAGCGCTTCTCCGAGAACGGGTCGTTGATGCTGATGGCTTCGTGGCACCATGTGACTACTATGCACAATTTATGGCGGACGTATATCTTGATGTACCTGTTGATAAGATTCACGTAGTACCGCTCGGATTAAATATGGACGGGCACGGCGTGCTTGTCGAAAAATCGGACCCACCACCCTTTATTATCGGTTACTTAGCGCGCATCTGTCCAGAAAAAGGGCTACACATCTTAGTGGATGCTTTCCACATAGTGGCGAAAGCGTTCGGTGCTAATAACGTTCAACTGCATGTAGCAGGATACCTCGGGAAGAAGGATGAACCCTATTTAGAGGAACTCGTGAATCAGATTCAGGCATCTGGTTTAGCAGACAGTTTTGTACATCACGGTGAGGTGACGCGTACCCAGAAAATTGATTTTCTCAACCGTCTACATGTCTTTTCCGTTCCCACTGTTTACCGTGAATCCAAAGGATTATCGATTATAGAGTCGCTCGCCAACGGTGTACCGGTCGTCCAACCTCAACACGGCACATTTCCAGAGATGATCAGGGCAACTGACGGTGGAATCCTCGTAGAACCCGAATCTGCTGAGGCTGTGGCGGCGGGCATCATAGAACTCCTTAACGATGCCGAGCAGCGTGAACGCCTCGGAGAAACAGGGAAAATGAATGTCCATCAGAAGTTTAACGATGCAACCGTGGCAGAGCAGCTCATGAAAGTATTTGAAAAGTATACCTAACGTTTCAATCGCAGGCGCGCTTCATAAGCGCGTTGTCAGAAAAATAAAAAGGAAATGAATTATGTCTAAAACATGGCTGATTTTTGTTTTCATGACCGTGTCATCATGGGGGCTTTACGGGGTATTTCTACATCAAGGGCAGGTGTCTATGGCGGATCCCGTGCATGGGCGCTACAAAGCATTCCTATTTGTCGGACTTGCCTACCTTCTTGCAGCAGTCATCGGTTCCGCTCTGATGCTCGTCATTAATGGGTCCGACTGGCAATTTACTGGAAGCGGAATCGCTTGGTCGTTTATTGCCGGACTTGTCGGTTCTATCGGCGCGTTTGGCGTTTTACTCGCCTTTGGTGCAGGCGGTAAACCGGCTGTTGTAATGTCCATCGTTTTCGCTGGCGCACCCATTGTGAACGCTATCGTTGCGACACTCTCCCATCCACCTGCCGGAGGTTGGGGCGCAGTCCGATGGCAATTTGTGGCAGGTATCCTGCTCGCTGCATTCGGTGGCTGTTTGGTAATGCTGTATAGACCTAACTAGTGCTTTATCAAGTTTGAGTTTGCGGGTATAGTCTTTTTAGTTTGATGCGTGCGTCTTCTGCTGTAAATCGCCAGTCGACCCGGGAACCTGCTACCTTATTGCGATGCTCTTGCCAAGCCCGTGCCTCTGAACGCAG